>NZ_DAIUCE010000006.1:0-40664 GCF_036846325.1 Ligilactobacillus sp.
GTTTTCTATATGGGTATTTTAATATATTGGTACCAATTTGTAAAGGAGGTACAAGATAATGAATCTGGAAAACAGTTATCTCTGACGACCTGGACTTTCATGCTTGGTGTCATGCGGTCATTGATGGAGCTGTTTTGAAAGGACGGAGCGAATTTTTCATTAGAAGTTGAAATGATTGTTTTTCAGACAGGAAAAGCGCAGCATGAAAAAAGGATCTTCCCTGCACCTATTGTGCGTGGAAAATCCTCTTTTGAAACTGAGTTCAAAGCAGTGTCTGCAGAAATGCCGCAGCAAGTCCGCCGGCAATCGGTCCTAAGACAGGAACCCATGCATAGCCCCAGTTGGCATCCCCCTTGTTTGGAACGGGGAGAATCGCATATGCAAGCCTTGGTGAAAAGTCGCGGGCCGGATTCATGGCAAATCCGGTGGTGCCGCCAAGGGCCTGGCCGACAACCATGATCAGCAGTCCGACAACCAGAGGCTTGAGCCCCTTTGTGAAGTCACCGAGATTGAGCAGACAGAAGACAAACGTAAATGTCGCAATCATTTCGCTCAGGAAATTGAAGAGCGGATTCCTGATTGCGGGTCCCGTTGCAAAGATACCGACACTGTTGCCGTCCTCACTGGATTTTGATGCCTGAAAATGCGGTGCATAGTGAATGATGACGATGACCGCACCGACAAAGGCACCGAGAAACTGTCCGGCAAGGTACGGAAGAACCGATTTTACCGGAAGGAATCCGAATGCTGCAAATCCCAGTGTAACGGCGGGATTGAGATGACCCTGCGAACCGAAGCTTCCTGCGACGTAAACGCCGAAGGTCACGGCTAAACCCCAGGCCAGACAGACAAAAGTCCAGTTGGATCCTCTGGCGTAGTTTCCCTTGAGGTTGACGCCTGCACAGCATCCGACGCCGAGAATGATCAGAACCATTGTCCCTAGAAACTCACCCGTAAATCCTGACATGATAACACCCCCAGATTATTTTATCTTCAATTCCTCAAGCTGTTTTTCAATATCCGGCAATGCAACACCTGCCTGAAGCAGTGTTGCGGCCGTGTAAGCACCTTCAACAAAGGCCGTGTCGTAAATGCGAACCTTTTTTGAAGTCATCTCGCCTGCTAATTCAAGATTCATTCTTGAACTGCCCAGATCATAGAATGCCAGAATCTCATCAGCTGCATTGTCTTCAAAAGCCTCAAGAATCTTTTCCATGCTCGTTCCGATGTCTCCGTCATCCGTTCCGCCGGCAGACGTGATTGAAACGTCTCCTGCGACCTGTTTCAGCAGTTTCGGCAGCCCCTGTGCAATTTCTTCAACGTGGGAAACAAGCGTCATTCCATATTTCATAGCGATTCCTCCGTTTCAAGAAGTGCTTCGAAGAGGTAGCCGCTTGAAACGGCGCCGGGATCGAGATGTCCGACTGACCGCTCGCCAAGATAGGAAGCACGTCCCTTTTTGGCCACCATGTCTCTGGTCGATTCCACGGCAGCTTCGACATCCTGACCTGTCAGAGATGAATCGGCAGCCTTTTTAATGACTTTATTCCATACGTCAACCATCGTCTTGTCGCCAGGCTGTGCTCCGCCACGCTTTTCGATGCCGGAAAGTGCCTTTTGCAGGAGTTCTCCGAGATCCTTTGTATCGTTGCCTGCCTTTGCCATTTCGAGAAATGCAGTGCCGTAAAGAGGTCCTGAAGCACCTCCGACCTTGCTGATCAAAGCCATGGCAGTCAGTTTCAGAATCTGAGGCACATCAGCATTTTCGTTTTTTTCAAGGCTTTCTTTAACTGCCTGAACGCCACGGGCCATGTTGTTTCCATGGTCGCCGTCTCCGATTGCAGAGTCAAGATCGCTGAGATAGTCCTTGTTGTTTTGAATCTTATCAGAAAAGCGACTGATCCATTCGCTGAGAAGTTCTCTTGTAAGTTCCATCAAAATCCATCCTTTCTACCATGCGATTGTTTCGACCTGGGCGTTCAGGGCATCGAGCCACTCAGCATCCTTCAGTTCGAAGAGTGTCAGGGAAATACCTGCCATGTCGAGTGATGTCATGAAGTTTCCGACCTTCGAGAAGACGGGAACAATTTCCTTTTCCTTCAGCAGGTCAAGCACGTCATGGCTGAAGATGTACTGCTCCATCAATGGAGTTGCCCCCATGCCGTTGACCAGCAGCGCATATTTTTTATCTTTGTCAAGTGAAAGCTTTTCGTCAAGCTTTTCCAGAAGTTCTGCCGCCAGCGCACGGGACGGCTGAATCTTTTCTCTGCGGTATCCTGGTTCACTGTGGATGCCGACACCGAATTCGATTTCGTCTTCTGCAAGCTCAAAGCCCGGTTTTCCGACTTCCGGGACGGTTGCAGCTGAAAGAGCGACTGCAATGGTCTTGATGTTCGGCAGGATTTCATGGGCCTTTTCGTCAATTTCATCAAGCGAGGCACCGTTTTGGGCATAGTACCCGAGAATCTTGTGCATGAAGATGGTTCCGGCAACGCCGCGTCTTCCCTGAGTATACAGACTGTCCTCAACGGCGATGTCATCATCGACGACGATTGACCTGACCTTGATGTCATCCATTTCGGCCATGTCCTTTGCCATGTCAAAATTCATTACGTCGCCGGAATAGTTCTTGACGACCATGAAGACGCCTGCCCCGTCGTCTGAAGCCTTGATGGCTTCATAAATCTGGTCTGGGGTAGGGGATGTGAAGACCTGACCGCAGACGGCCGCACTGAGCATCCCTTTTCCGACGAAACCGGCATGAGTCGGCTCGTGTCCGGAACCGCCGCCGCTGATGATGCCGACCTTTCCCTTCATGGATTCCTTGTCGTGCCTGACGACTGCTTCTGTTCCGGGAATCTGTTCGACAATCTGTGGATAAGTCCTGACCAGGCCGTCCACCATTTCGGGTACGCAGTCAGCAGGGTTGTTGATGATTTTCTTCATTTTCAATTACCTCCGATGAATGTTCTGATTTATCTGTCGCCTATATTCTAAAATGTTTGCGCTTGCAGATAAAGCGGACAGTTTTGTGGAATTGTCCGTGAATTTTCCGGCTGAAAAGGTATAATTGGGTTAGAGATGCTATTTTCTGAGAAGGTGACTGTCATGAAATTAACAAACGGAAAGAAAACGATGCTTGACGATCTTCAGGAAGGTATCAAAAGGGCGTATCCGTCACTTGAACACGTTGCAGGTACGCGCGGATTCATCAGACGCGGCTTCAAGGATGACATCGTGCCGCTGATTTCCGGCGGAGGGTCCGGGCATGATCCGGCGCACTGGGGATTTGTGGGTGACGGGATGCTGGCAGGGGCAGTTTCAGGCGAATTGTTCGTTCCGCCGAGCGCAGGGGACATTGTCGAAGTCACGAGGAAGCTGACGGGAAGAAAACGTGTTTTCTACATTGTGAAGAACTTTGAGAGAGATGTGGATGAATTCTGCAAGGCACGTCTTTTTTTGGAAAATGCAGGGTGGAAAGTCGGGATGGCGATTGTCAAGGACGATATATCGGTGGATACCGAATCGTTTGAAAAAAGGCGCAGAGGCGTCGCCGGCACTGTATTTTTTCACAAGATTCTTGGGGATTATGCGAGGAATGGCGCTTCTGTCGAAGAATTGCAAAAGGTTGCGGACGAACTTTCTGAAAATGTCAAAACGATCGGCGTGGCGTTTTCTGGAGACAATTTTTCGCTCGGAGAAGACGAAATCTTCTACGGCATCGGGATTCACGGCGAAGAAGGCTATCGCAGGGAGCGCTTTGAATCGTCCGAAAGACTTGCGCGCGAGCTGATTTCAAAACTCAGACTGAGTTTTGGCTTCAAGCCGCAGGACGCGTATGCCGTGCTTGTCAACTCGCTCGGCGGAGTGACGAAAATGGAGCAGCTTGTCTTCAGCAATGACGTTTGCGAGCTGCTTGAAGCCGAAGAAGTCAGCGTTGTCTTTGATAAAACGGGAACGTTTCTGACCTCTTTCGGATTAAGGGGAATTTCTCTGACGCTTCTCAGAATTGAAGATGAAAACTGGCTGAAGGCTTTGAAGGCTGAGGTTGATGCACCGGAATGGTAGCTTTTTCCGGATTCAGACACTTGTACTTCGACTTCTGACAAGTCAGCTGGAAATGCCAAATGAAAACTCCACCGCATAAATGGCTTGCGCAACCAGAAGTTCATAATCGACAGGCTCGTTGGAAAGCGTGTTGTGGATAATCGAATTGGAGATTCCAAGGCAGGTTATCCACATGCTTGCGCGGGCTTTTTTGTTTTTGTTCAGTTTTTTCCGGTCCATGATATGGGCCAGTAAAACCGCCAGATGAAGGGCGAAGAGGTCTGAGACGTCGACTTCATGCTGACTCAGGCACTCAAAATAGTATCTGCGGTTGGCATCGATCTCATAGATGAAAAGCTTCATGATGCTTTGCCACGGAAGATAATCGATGTTATTGTCGATGACTTCCTCCAAAGTATCGTTGACCTGCCAGCGCAGCAGGTCATATTTGTCCAGGAAGCAGTCGTAAAACGTCTGACGCCTGATGCTGGCAGCACGCATGATTGAGCTCACTGATACATGCTCGAAGCCGTTTTTTGACACTTGCTTTTTAAAAACGTTTGCAATCTTTTTTTGAACTACGTAACTCATGTTAAGCCCCCCTTGCAAGTACAGTTTAGCATATGTCTTGTTTGACGTGAAAAATGACGGCCTGACTGGACCAGCTGAACGGGATGAATCTTCATTGAAGACTGTAATTTACGGGTAAATCTCAAAAATCGGCATTTTGCCCGTAATCCCGTCCTGGCGCCCGGATTTAACGAAGATTCGCAGCACTGTATTTAAAAAAATAAGGTTTTCATGTCTCAGAATTGAAAGAATGCCGGACAAAATCAGTCGACTTGACCTCATTTGTCCGGCACTTCGTTTAATTCAATTGGGAAAAAGGAGCTTTTTCCCAGTCTCCAATGATTTTCATTATTTATCTTCTTCAACCGGAAGCGGACGGTTCAAGGTCGTCGTGCCGTCTGCCCGCTTGTTGACGAGTTCGGCCACGTCGATGCCGGTTGCATCCTTGATGAATGCCAGTGACTGGGCCAGGCCTTCGTTGGTCTGACCTGAAACTCCGGCAGCACCGTCGAAAACGGTCAGCTGATCGATGCTTGCGACTGCCTGTGCATATGATGCGGAAATTTCCGGCAGTTTATCGATGATTGCCATGGCAAGCGCGACCTGTCCGTTTTGTTCAAGCGCCTTGGCGATTGCTTCCTGTGCCTTGGCATTTGCCTGACCTTCGACCTGGATCTTGTCAGCGCTGGCCTGACCTTGTTCGCGAATCGAATAGGCGTTGGCATCCGTGCTGAGATTCTGTGCGTCCTTGTCAGCCTGAGCCTTGATGCGCAAGGCGTTGGCATCTGCCTCTGCCTTGATCTGGACGGCCTGTGCTTCAGCATTCTGCTGCGCGATTACGGTTGATTTCAACTCGTTTTCGCGAACGACGATTTCCTTTTCCTTAAGCGTCTGCTCCTGGATGGCTTTTTCGATTGCATAGGCCTGTTCCGCCTTGGCTTTTTCGGTTTGAACCTGGGCATCATTTTGAGCAATTGCCACGTCCGTTTCCTTGGTCTTGTCTGAAATGTAGCGTTTGGACTGCAGCTGTGCCTCCTGAGCTTCCTGCTGGTTTTTGACTTCGACAAGCTGAGCTTCCTTTTCGGCCTCGGCTTTGGCCTGGCGCGCATAGGAACGCTTATCTGCGATTTCCTTGGCGCTCAGGGATTCGTAATAGCCGTTCTTGTCGCTGATTTTTGTAATTTGAAGCGCCGTGATTTCAAGTCCGAGATTGGCAAAGGTCTCCTCGATGCTCTGTCTGACTTGATTCTGGAATTCGGCCCGATCATTTGCCTGTTTCGGTGTCAGTCCTGACAAGACTTCGCGAACGCCGCCGCGGACAACTTCGATCATCTGACTTTGCCGTTCCTCTTCGCTCAATCCGAGCGTCTTTTCAGCAGCCTTGGCGATCAGTTCCGGCGTCGAGCCGACGCGGAGCAGGGCGTTGGCAGAAGCATCGACCGGAACCGCATCGATTGTCATGATGTCTTCGACCGAAACGTCGACGTTGAACGTGTCGAGCGTTTGGAATTCGGCCTGCTGAATGAACGGAATGACAAAGGCGCCCCCGCCCTTGACGACTTTGACGCGCGTATGGGTCTCGGGATCTTCAATCAGGTAAGGTCCCTTTTTTCCGAGACATCCGCCGGTGATGATCAGAACCTCGTTCGGACTTGCCTTCTTATACGAAGCGATCAGAATCGCAAGAATGATGATGATGACAACGATGGTCAGACCACCGGACAACAACGTATTTAAAAAATCAGAGATAATCATTTTTTCTCCGCCCCTTCCTTTTTGGTAGTTTAATGTTAGCATAAATTTTATGTTAAATACAGTACTCATTTTTTGCAGATTTTTGTGAATTTTGCACAATTGGCATGTTCCTGATCAAAATTTCCTTACGATTACAATCAATATAAATAACATTTAAAAATGCTTATATAATCTAAGTTATCGGGATTATGACATGGATTGGCGATAAAAAAATTGTAAAAAGTTGCCGAAACGACTTGAAATCGCTCTCATAAAGATATATTATAATTAGTGAAGTTTTTCACATTGTGAAGATTTCGCATGCATGCTGAAAGTGTAACCAGTGATTTTTTGGGAGGTATTATAAATGGAAAAAGAAGCTACGAAGCCAAAGAAAAAAGTTTTGACTGAAGAAGAAAAAGCAGCACGAATGGAAGCTGCTCGCAAGTATACTGATACCCTCGTTGATAAAGCTGTTGCTGCGGAAAAGGAATATGCGCATTTTACGCAGGAACAAGTTGACAAAATCGTTGCTGCAGCGGCACTGGCTGGCTCTGAGGCAGCTTTGATGCTTGCACATGAAGCAGTTGAGGAAACGAATCGAGGCGTTGTCGAAGACAAGGACACCAAGAATCGTTTTGCGACTGAAAACATCTATAACGCAATCAAGGATGAAAAAACCGTCGGAATCATCGCTGAAGACAAGATTAAAGGCGAGGTTCAGATTGCCGCACCGCTCGGCGTTTTAGCCGGAATCGTCCCGACGACGAATCCGACGTCGACGGCAATGTTCAAATCGCTGATGGCACTTAAGACGAGAAATGCGATCGTCTTTGCCTTCCATCCACAGGCTCAGAAATGTTCCGTTCATGCTGCACAGATTGTTTATGAAGCAGCGGTTGAGGCGGGAGCTCCGAAAAACATCATTCAATGGGTCGAAACACCTTCAATTGAAAATACGACGGCGCTGATTCAAAACAGAAAGATTGCATCGATTCTTGCAACGGGCGGTCCCGGAATGGTCAATGCCGCACTCAGGTCCGGCAATCCGTCGATGGGCGTTGGTGCCGGCAACGGTGCAGTCTTCGTTGACCATACGGCACATCTTGATCGTGCGGTTGAAGACCTGCTCTTGTCCAAGCGCTTTGACAACGGGATGATCTGCGCAACCGAAAATTCGGTCGTCATCGAAGCACCCGTTTACAGGGAATGGATGAAGAAAATGGAAGAAAAGGGAGCATACCTGCTTCCTAAGAAAGACTACGACAAGCTGGCCGATTTCGTCTTCAATGACAGGCACGGCGTCAACGGACCGGTTGCCGGCAAGCCTGCTCGCTGGATTGCCGAAAATGCCGGCATCGATTTGCCCGAAGACAAGGACGTCATCATGTTTGAGCTCGATCCGAAGAACATCGGCGAAAAGCTTTCATCAGAAAAGCTTTCCCCGCTCCTTTCGGTTTACAAGGCAAAGGACAGGGAAGACGGCATCAAGATCGTTGCCGCATTGCTTGATTACCAAGGTGCCGGCCACAATGCGGCCATTCAGATCGGGTCTCAGGCAGATCCGTTCCTGAACGAATTTGCCGACAAGACAAAGGCTGCTCGCATCCTGGTAAATCAACCGGATTCAATCGGCGGTATCGGCGACATCTATACGGATGCCTTACGCCCGTCCCTGACGCTTGGAACCGGATCATGGGGGAAGAATTCATTGTCACACAACTTATCAACTTCAGACCTGTTGAACGTCAAGACGGTTGCAAAACGTCGCAATCGTCCTCAATGGGTTCGTTTGCCAGAAAAAATCTACTACGAAAAGAATGCCTTGTCATACTTGACGGACGAAACGGAACAGATTGACCGCGCAATGATCGTTGCCGATCCGGGAATGGTTAAATTCGGTTTCGTCGACAAGGTTTATGATGAACTTGAAGCACGTGAAAATCCGGTAAAGACATCCCTTTACGGAACTGTTCACCCTGATCCGACGCTGGGACAGACAATGGAAATCGCACGCCAGATGGAAGAATTCCAACCGGATACGGTCATTGCCATCGGCGGCGGTTCCGCAATGGATGCTGCCAAGATTGCGCGCTACATCTATGAATACTCGCTTGAACAGGAACCCGGTTTCCTTGAAAGCTACGAAAAAGTCAGCGAACTGTTCACGCGTCTGCAACAGAAGTTCGTTGATATCCGCAAGAGAATCGTCAAGTTCCATCACGGTACGCACACGAAGCTCTTCTGCATCCCGACAACTTCGGGTACAGGTTCCGAAGTTACTCCGTATGCGGTTATTACGGATGACAACACGCATGTTAAATATCCGTTGACCGACTACGAAATGACACCTCAGGTTGCAATTGTCGACCCTGAATTTGTCATGACCGTGCCGAAGAGAACCGTTGCATGGTCCGGACTCGATACGCTGTCACATGCGCTTGAATCGTACGTTTCCGTAATGGCTTCGGACTTCACGCGCCCATGGTCTCTTCAGGCAATCAAGCTCGTGTTTGAGAACCTTGAAAAGTCCTACAACTATGATCCTGAGAATCCTACGCTTGAAGGCGAAACTGCTCGCGAAAACATGCACTATGCTGCTACTCTTGGGGGCATGGCCTTCGCAAATGCCTTCCTTGGCATCAATCACTCTCTTGCTCACAAGACGGGCGGCGAATTCGGGCTTCCTCACGGCCTTGCGATTTCGATTGCGATGCAGCACGTGATTCGTTTCAACGGCGCATCCGGCAAGGTCAAGAGAACACCGTTCCCACGCTATGAAGTTTACCGTGCTCAAAAGGATTATGCGGACATTGCGCGTGCTCTCGGGCTGAAGGGCAGAACCGATGCCGATCTGGTCGAAGCATTGTGCAGCAGGATTGAAGAACTGATGAAGGCCGTTGACGTAAATCCTAAGCTCTCGGCAAACGGCGTTACGAAAGAAGCCTTTGACGGTGCCCTGGACAAATTGTGCGATTTGGTTTACAACGATCAATGCACGACGGCAAACCCTCGCCAGCCAAGTCTGGAAGAGATTCGCCAGTTGTTGATTGATCAGTTCTAAAGGTGATTTCCATATAAATACTTCCTTGAAAGGACCGGGTTCAGCCCGGTCCTTTTTTACGTGCTGCGTTATGGAAAATAAAACGTGATTAACCGTTTTCTTCGCGATGAGAGTGCAATTTTTGAAGATGTTATGAAAACTGTTGCAAGTCTCGGAGTTATGGTATATAATTGGTCTATACCAATATGAACGCAACAGTTTTCGAGGAGGAATTCAAAATGAAAGTCATTATTGTTAAAAATGCAGCAGAAGGCGGAAAGAAAGCATTTGAAATTTTTAAGGAAAAGCTTGACGAAGGAGCAACCGTTTTTGGCCTGGCAACTGGTGGCACGCCTGAAACGACTTATCATGAATTATGCGACAGCGACCTCGATTTTTCGAACTGCATTTCAATAAACCTTGACGAATACGTCGGCTTATCGGCTGATAATCCGCAAAGCTACCATTATTACATGAAAAAGCATCTGTTTGAAAAGAAACCGTTCGCTCATTCATATCTTCCTGACGGACAAAATGATGATGCAAAAGCCGAATGCGAACGCTACAGCAAGATTATCGCCGAGCATCCGGTTGATCTGCAGTTGCTCGGAATCGGCCGCAACGGACATATCGGCTTCAATGAACCTGGTTCCGCCTTTGACGGAAAGACACAGAAGATCCACTTGACGGAATCGACAATTGAGGCAAACGCGCGCTACTTCGAAAATGAAAATGACGTTCCAAAGTATGCGTATTCGATGGGAATCGGCGAAATCATGCAGGCAAAGACAGTCTTGCTCGAAGCATACGGCAAGGACAAGGCGGATGCAATCAGGAAGATGGTTGAAGAGGAACCGACCGAAGAAGTTCCCGCAAGCGTCCTGCAGAATCACGCTGATGCAATTGTCATTGTGGATGAAGAGGCGGCAAGCTTGTTAAAGTAAAGGTGTGAGAAGCAGCGGTTATGAGCCGTAAGCTAAGCTTCTGTCTGACGCAGGCGAGCTTGCCTCGTCCAGGAAGACAGTGCTTAGCTCCAGGCGAATGCTGCTTCGAACCTGATTAAGAAAAGGTGTGAAGACCAGCCGCCCAACAAGGCGGTAGATAAGGAGGGGCGCGAGTGATCAGCGCAAGCGCAGTCGCGACGCGGCACGAACTTATCATGAGCCTTGTTGCTGGTCTGAACCCGATTATGAAGGTGTGGAGCCGAACGGTCATGAGTCCGATTATGTAACATGTGGAGCCGAACGCCACAACTGAACAATGATTTTAAATCCGTGCCAGTGATGGCACGTTTTTTTTCATTATAGAATCCGCATTTTGTCAAATGCAGTGCCTTGACTGAATTTTTCGGCTGTCCGGGACGCACATCAAGGCGGGATTACGGGCAAAACGGCAATTTTGAGAATTTGCCCGTAAATTTCGAGCCACGGTTACGGTCAAAAAGCCGTTTTTGGAATTTGCCCGTAAACTTCAGAAATGCCGCAGTGATTTTGCCGAATTCAAGAAGCCGGTTGCTGCCGATGCTCTGGATTTCGCCAAAATAATGCTGCGTTGAAGAATTCAGTACGCATAGTACTTATCATAAGCACATTTAAGGAAATAACGCGGCGACAGAAGGAGAAACATGTTCCATCACAACTATTGGTCTATACCTGTACCAATTTTGATATTTTTGTTGACATCATTCTAGAGAAGCGGTATATTATACATGCTGATTGGGTTCCTGGAAAAGATAATGGAATATACCAATTGAAAATGATAACAACCAATCTAAAGAAAAAGACAAAAGGATGGAAACTTAAAATGTGTGGAATTGTTGGAATCACAGGCAAGGACAATGCGGTTGAAATTTTGATCAACGGCCTGGAAAAACTTGAATATCGCGGTTATGATTCGGCGGGCATCTACGTAAACAACGGAAACGGGAATGATTTTCTCGTTAAGGTCAAGGGACGCATTGCCGATTTAAAGGACAAGGTGACTGCTGACGTAAAAGGAACTGCCGGAATCGGACACACGCGCTGGGCTACGCACGGAATTCCGAGCGAAGCGAATGCGCATCCTCACTTTTCGGAAAACGGCCGCTTCTATCTCGTCCACAACGGCGTTATCGGCAATTTTAAGGAATTAAGGGAAAAGTATCTGTCAGACGTGCATTTTGCAAGCGAAACTGATACCGAGGTCATCGTCCAGCTGGTTGAACATTTTTCAAACGAAGGACTTGAGACGAAGGAGGCTTTCAAGAAGACGATCAGCGTGCTTGACGAGTCTTCTTCATATGCATTCCTGCTGATGGACCGGGAAGACCCTGAAACCTTATATGTCGCAAAATCAAAGAGTCCGCTGCTGATCGGCGTGGGTGACGGATTCAATGCGGTTTGTTCCGATTCGATGGCGATGCTCAGGGAAACGCACGAATTCATCGAGCTGACGGACGGAGACGTTGTCGTCGTCAAGCCGGACAGCATCGAAATTGAGGACAAGGACGGAAAAAGGATTGAACGCAAGCCGTTTTATGTCGATCAGGATGCAAGTGCTTCTGAAAAGGGTGCTTACGAGCATTACATGCTGAAGGAAATCGATGAACAGCCGGCCGTCATGCGTAAGCTCGTAACGGAATATTTCGATGAAGACGGCAATATCAAAATTGATGCCGGCCTGCTGAAGTCAATCGAAGCAAGCGACCGCATCTACATCGTTGCTGCAGGTACGAGCTATCACGCAGGACTTGTCGGTCGCGAACTGTTCGAAAAGCTGGCCGGGATTCCGACTGAAGTGCATGTTTCATCGGAGTTCGGCTACAATATGCCGCTTCTTTCCGAAAAGCCGTTCTTCATCTATCTGTCGCAAAGCGGCGAAACTGCCGACAGTCGTCAGGTTCTTGTCCAGACGAATGAACTGGGTTATCCGAGCCTGACGATCACGAACGTTCCGAACTCAACCTTGTCGCGCGAAGCAAGCTATACGCTGCTTTTGCATGCCGGCCCGGAAATTGCCGTTGCCTCGACAAAGGCATATACGGCCCAGATTGCAGTTGAGGCAATTCTGGCCAGAAAACTGGGTGAAGAACGCGGAATTGATGCCGCCAGGGATTTTGACATTCATCTGGAACTTGCCAAAGTTGCAAACGCGATGCAGACGATGGTTGACGAAAAGCATGAAATCGAAGAACTGGCTGAAGAAAATCTCAAGACGACGCGCAATGCATTTTACATCGGACGTTCAATCGACTATGATACGGCTATCGAAGCTGCGCTCAAGCTCAAGGAAGTTTCCTATGTCCAGACTGAAGGATTCGCATCCGGCGAACTTAAACACGGCACGATTGCCCTGATTGAGGAAGGTACTCCGGTAATTGCAATCATTACTGACGAAAAAACCGCAGCGCACACGAGAAGCAACGTTCAGGAAGTGATTGCCCGCGGTGCAAACGTCATCACGATTGTGTCTCAATCGCTGTCAAATGCAGGAGATCAAATCGTATTGCCGGATGTTCATCCGCTGCTGACACCGCTGGTTTCGATCGTGCCGGCGCAGCTGCTTGCATACTATACGAGCAGACAGCGCGGATATGACGTCGACAAGCCGCGCAACCTTGCAAAGAGCGTGACGGTAGAGTAAAAACGTTTTTCCAAAATATCCGTTGCTTTAACGAATTTCCAAATAATAAAAAGAGCGTTTTTTCCGAATTGCTGATTCGGAGAAGACGCTCTTTTTCATTATTTCAAATAAGAAACCGGCTTTTTGACCTCGACTTTCGTATGATCGAACTTTTTGCCGACGTATTCTTGAATTTCTTTTGAATGGAAGAGTTTGACGATTTTTTTGTATTCCTTGTTATTTTCGTTCTTTTTGGCCGTTGCGATGATATTGATGTTGTAGCGCGTGTTTTTGTTGATTGTTTCGTGATAGATGGAGTCCTTCAAGACGTTCAGACCGCCGTCAAAGGCAACGGAATTGGAAATGATGACGGCGTCAACGGAATTCAGGATGCGAGGTCCGGTCGTGTCATCGATCTGCTTGAAATGGTACTTGTGCGGATTTTCCGTAATATCGCTGACGGTGCCCGTTGCATAGTTGAAATTTGACTTGAGCCTGATCAGACCGGCTGATTGAAGCAGGAGCAAGCCGCGCGCAGCCTGCGAAGGATTGTCGGCAATCGCGATTGTTGCGCCGTCCGGAATCTGGGATGGCTTGTTGTATTTTTTAGAATAAAGACCCATCGGCTCGTAGTAGGTCGTGCCAAGAGCAACCAGCTTGGTGCCTTTGTGCTGGCGGTTGTACGTGTCCATATACGACCATGACTGGAAAGCGTTGACGTCGAGCGATCCTTGCGACGTTGCATCGTTCAACTGAACGCCATTGGTAATGTTTTTGACTTTTAAATGCAGGTTGAGCTTCTTTGCGGCATTGCTTTTAGCAATGTGTTTCCAAACCTGATAGTCGGTATTGGTCGATCCGACGACGATCGTCTTTGAATCGTTGGTATCAGCTGATTTTCCGTTTGACAAGCCGAAAACGAGCAGCAAAATGACTGCGGCGCTTGCGGCAATTCCGAGAAATGTCCTGGTTTCAAGCTTGAATTCGTTATGATTTTCGACAAGCCTGACCAGAACGTCACCGATGATCTGGACGAAAAAGACCATGACCAGGATAACGAGCGTTGCCGCAAGCGTAATGTCGTTCTCGTAGCGTGCGTAACCGATGCTGATGGCAATGTCTCCGAGGCCGCCGGAGCCGATGGCACCCGCCATTGTGGTCAGTCCGATCAGGCTGATGACGGTGATCGTCGAGGTCCTGATGATTTCTGCGAGACCTTCGCGCAGGTAGACGCGGAAGATGATCTCAAGCGGACTGGAACCGACCGACTCGGCAGCTTCGATGACGCCGCGGTCAACGGTCAGAAGAGCAGTCTGAATCTGGCGGGCATAGAACGGAAAAATTCCGAAGACCAGGGGCACGATTGCTGCAGTCGTGCCGACTGAAGTTCCGACGATCAGAATCGTCAAGGGCGAGATGACCGCAAGCAGGATGATGAACGGGACGGAACGCAGGAGATTGACGAGCTTGTCGATGATGCTGTAGAGCGGCTTGTTTTCTGCGATTCCGCCTTCTTCCGTGATTACCAGCAGAATTCCGGTCGCAAGACCTAGAATCCCCGCGAAAAATGCAGAGACGAGAGTCATGTAGATGGTTTGCCAGATTGCCTCGATGAATTCGGCTTTCATGTCAACGACGTTTGGAAATAGTGTTTGGAACATTTTAGTCACCTCATTTCAGAATTTTTGTTTCGACGCCGGAATTCGTTAAGATCGAAACGGCATGTTCGATGGCATCTTTCTGGCCTGAAACTGCTAAGAGCGTATAGCCGAGGTCGACGCCTGCGACAACGTCCATGTTTGCAAACAGAATGCTGACGTCAACGCCCGTTTCCTTTGAGATGCGGGAAATGACGCCGTCTTCGGTGCTGTCTCCGGCAAATTTCAGGTAAAGCAGGTGCTTGGTTTCGCTCCAGTCGTTAAAACGTTTGAGGATTCGCTCGATGGCGGTATCGACATTTGTTGAGCTTTCGATGAAGTCCTTTGAAAGAGCGGTCCCTGGATGAATGAAGACCTCGGAAACAGGACCTGATTCAATGATTCTGCCTGAGTCCATCACGGCCACGTTCCTGCAGATTGACTTGACGACCTGCATCTCGTGGGTGATCAGGACAATCGTGATGCCGAGTTCTCGATTGACTTTTTGAAGAAGTTCCAGAATCGAGCCGGTGGTTTTGGGATCAAGCGCACTTGTTGCTTCGTCTGAAATCAGGACTTCCGGATCGTTTGAGAGAGCTCTGGCAATTGCGACACGCTGCTTCTGGCCGCCGGACAGGCGGTCGGGGTAGACGTTCCCGTAGCCTGACAGTTCAACCAGTTCAAGCAGTCTTTCAGCTTTTCTGCGGCGTTCCGCCTTGCTCAGACTGGTTGAAAGAAGCGGGTATTCGATGTTGCCGAGCACAGTTCTTGAATTCATCAGATTGAAATGTTGAAAGATCATGCCGATTTTCTTGCGTTCTGCTCTCAGTTCCCTGCTGCTCAGGGAAACCAGATCCGAACCATTGACGAAGACCTTGCCGGAAGTCGGACGCTGCAGGAGATTGATGACCCTGACCAAAGTGCTTTTGCCGGCTCCGGAATAACCGATAATGCCGTAGATGTCGCCTTTTTCTATTTCAAGCGAGACGTCTTTGACGGCTTCGACTTCTTTTTCCTTCGTCTTGAAAGTAACGTTGATATTTTCTAATTTTATGGCTGGCATATGTACTCACCTGTCCTTTCAAATAAAAAACGTCCCCGGGGGACATTGCCCCAGGGACGTTTTCACGTGTTACCACCCTGTTTTGTCGTGACTTCGCAATCACAACCTTGACGGGTACTCCGCTGACGAATGCAGAAGACCCGAGCGCTTTATCGGGCGCTGACCGTGACCGGCTTGCCTTGAGACTCACCGTTCAAACAGCTCCGAGACCATCTTCGAAAGAAGCATTTCTGCCGTTTTCCACCACCCAACGGCTCTCTGTAAGAACGCATCTGACTACTCATCTCTTCATCGCTTCTCATTTATTATGAGTAAATGTTAATTCATTGCTAATTTTTTGTCAACGGTTTTTTTCCGCTTTTTCCCATCCGTCCATTGTCACTTTCAGATAGTAAGTTGAAAGCAGGAGCATCAGGAAGCGTGCGAGCAGTTCGCCCATCCAGAAGACGTTGGTCGAAAGGAAGGAGAGTCTGATTAAGGCGAATGTCAGGAGAATTCGCAGAAAAAGTTCGCCGACGTTGCAGCAGAGGTATTTTTTCATTTGTACGGTTGCACGCAGCAGACCTTCGTTTTGAAATTTAAAAATGCTTGCAACCTGGATGAACAGGAATGCCAAAAGGTATGTCGAAAAAAACGCGAGCGCCTTTGGATGCCTTGAAACATCAAAGAAGATTGCGGCAATGTATCTTGGAAAGAAGACAAAGACAACTGCCTGCAAGACGCAATACCAAAGGCCGATTCTGCTGCACTCGCGGTAGACCTTTTTGAATCCTGAAAACTGCCCGGCCGAAATGAGCTGGGCACCGTAAACGGTCAGGGTTTGTGCCAGTCCGACCAGGACGATTCTGAAGAAGTTCATGATGCGAAGAATTGCGACGTATCCGATGATGACCTCTCTTCCGAACGGATTGACGAAACTTTGAATGAGCACGCCCCCGAAAGTTACGACAAACTGCTGGAAAGTCGTCGGCAAGGCGATATGAAGAACGTTTTTGATTTGTGCCGCGTTGAAAATTCTGCCGCTGCATTTTGCAAAATGAAATTTGTCTTCCAAAAGCCTGAGAGTCAAGATTGCACCGATAAGCTGGGCCAAAACGGTGCCCATGGCTGATCCGGCCACTCCGAGCCTGAGTCCGACGATAAAGAATAAATTGAAGACAAGATTTAAAACCGTCGTCGTCAGCATCAGATAAAAGCTTTTTTTAGTATCTTCTGCTGCAGTCAGGATTGCGCGGCCGCCGTCATAGACGTGAATCAGGAAAAGTCCGGCCAGGTAGATTCTGCCGTAAACCAGGGCGTAATGCATCAGGTTGTCCGGGACGCTGATCAGATGAAAGACATAGGGCAGGCAGAAGATGCCCGAAACGGCAACGACTATGCCGCATAAACCGTCAAAGACCAGCACGGTCCGTGTCGTCTGTGCCAGGGCATCACGGTTCTTCTGCCCGATCAGCTGGGAAACGATGATTTCAACGGCCATCTCAAGGCCGCCGGAAATAGCCAGGAAAACCATGATGACGTTGGCGGCATTTCCGACTGCAGCCAGTTCGTCTGCGCCCAAAAACCGGCCGATCACGGCCATGTCGATGACGCTGTAAAGCTGCGCAACAAGCATGCTCAGCGTAATCGGCAGGGCAAACAGGCGGATTTTGGCCTTGATTTCAGTTGTTGTCAATTCTTGTGTCATTTCAATCCCCCTAAAAAAAGACTATAATGTCTTTATAAAGTATCACCTAAGGGGACAGTCAAGATGGAATTAACCGAAATCAATACCGGCGACTTCGCCAGACTATGTCACGTCACAAAAAAAACGCTTTATTTTTATGATGAAATCGGTCTCTTGAAGCCGGTTCGAGTTGCCGAAAACGGCTATCGCTTCTATGACGTCATGCAGTGCGACAGGATGGCGACGATTAAGATGCTCCAGGAACTGGGGGCATCGCTTGATGAGATCCGGAGTTTTTTCAGAAAGGACGTGCTTGCTGAACAGGCGGAGTTCATGCAGGAAAAACGCCTGGATTTGGATGAAAAAATGAAACTGTTGGAAGAACGGAAATATGAACTTGATTTTCTGATCAGGCGCATGAACGAATTCATGAAAATCGGCTCAGGGACGGTCTTTTTTGAAACGGCCGATGCGAAAAGGTACGGGATCGTGGATCAGAAACTGAAAAAGCATTTCGTCGTCAACTCGATTGAGTTCGGGATGCAGTACGGAGTCATAATTGATGAAGAAAAGCTTGAGCCTGCAGCAATCTTTTATCGCGACGATGACGGTGAATTCATAAAGGAAGCGGGCGAGTACGTCTGTATGTTTCAAACGCTGGAAAACGGGCGGATGCTCGAAAATCTGGCTGAAACTGCGGCAATCTTTCAAAAGTGCGGAGGCTCCGGCTTTATTTATCATGAAGATTATGCCAACACGATTCCGGAAGCAAACGGGAAACACGTAATCAAACTTTCGCAAAGGAGGGTGCAGGCCGACTGATTTTGTCCTGCATCAGGCAAGGTGTGGAGCCGAGCGCTCATGAGCCCGTAAATGGCAGCCCCTGGTTACGGTCAAAGCACACATTTAACGTTGCATACACAAACAAAGTCCTGGATGAAATTGCAGTTAACTGCAAATCATCCGGGACTTTTGTCAGAGACATAGTTTTTTCCAAGCTTCGTTGTAAACTTAAGGCGAATTTTTTCAAAAGCCTCTTCCTTATTGCAATTCCGTTGTGACAATTGCCTCTTCTACAGGTGCTTCGGTCTTATCCGCGCTCTTTGGATCAATGTTGCAGGCAACTGATGCGATTACGAAATAAAGCGCAGCCCATCCCCACATGTTGCTGATCAGAAACATTGCAAAAAGAATCCACAAGAACCATGTTAAACCTGTCAGCCAAATCTCAGCAAATTTCATCCGTTCTCAAACCCCCAGATAATTATATTGTCATTTTATCACATTTTTGAAGAAATCAGGAATATTTTTGTGATTTTTTTGAACTAAAGGTGATATAAAATGAACGGTTTGTAGCAGGCTCAGGAATCATTATAATCAGAATCAGCCAAAATGAAATTCAGATTCAAGAAAAGCGAAAGTTCAGGCAAAAAAATGCCCCTTCCCACAAAAGCCGGATTCAAGACTTTGAAGGAAAGGGGCATAACGGCAAAAGCCATCGATATTTTTTGTCTGATTGACGATGAGCGTCAATCAGATCATTTAACGTCTTCAGTCATGTTTTTCTTCGCTGTTGCCAGCATCAGGCGGATGCGGTTGAGCTGGTTGACAAATGACAGACTCGGGTCGTAGTCAACCAGGGCAATGTTTGCCATCGGGTACTTGGAACGGAGCTCCTTGACGACGCCCTTTCCGACAACGTGGTTCGGCAGGCATCCGAACGGCTGCATGCAGACGATGTTGTTGACGCCGTTTTGCAGGCTTTCGACCATTTCGCCGGTAAGGAACCAGCCTTCACCGGTTTGATTTCCCAGACTTAAAATATCCTGGGCACCATCTGCGATTTGTTCGATGGCTTCGATGCCGTCGAAGCGCTCTGAATTCTTCAGCGCCTCATTCATCGGCTTTTCGCAAAGGCGGATCATCTTGATGGCCAGTTCGGCCAGGACCTTGCTCTTCTTTGATCCGCCAAGATGATCGTGCTTGTAAATCTGGTTGTAAAGCGAGTAGTTCATGAATCCTACGATGTCCGGACAAACGACTTCTGCGCCTTCGTTTTCAAGCACGCGAACGATATTGTTGTTTGCAATCGGCGAATATTTGACAAGAATTTCGCCGACGATGGCAACGCGCGGCTTCTTTTCATCGGTCAACGGAATGTTGTCGAAGTCTTCGACGATTTTCGAAACGTTGCGCCTGAATTCGTGGAAACTGCCGTTCTTGACGTTGGACTGAATCTTATCAAGCCATTCCCTGTGAAGGGCATCAACTGCGCCTTCTTCCGTTTCATAAGGCCTCGTGCGGTATACGACGCGCTCGAACAGGTCACCGTAAAGGAAGGCCAGGGCAACGCGCTTGACAAGCGGAGGCGTCAGTTTGAAGCCCGGTGACTTTTCGGTGCCCTTGGCGTTAAGCGACATCGAGATGACCGGAACCTGCGGGAAACCGGCATCCCTGAGGGCCTTTCTGATCAGAGGAATGTAGTTCGTTGCGCGACATCCGCCGCCTGTCTGGGTCATCATGACGGAAACGTTGTCGAGATCGTATTTGCCGCTCTTCAGGGCTTCGATCATCTGACCGATCGTGATGATTGCAGGGTAGCACGCATCATTGTTGACGTATTTGATGCCTTCGTCAACCGAGTGCTGCCTTTCAACAGGCAGGTTGACGACGTTGTAGCCGGATGCCCTCAAGGCAACGTCAACCAGATTTGACTGGTGAATCGGCGAAAGCATCGGCATCAGCAGGGTATGCTTTTTGCGCATGTCCTTCGTGAACTGCTTCGGTGGCTCAGGATCGTAGAGCTTTTCCGGAACGATGTGGCGTTCGTCGCGTTCCAGAACGGCCGCCTTGAGCGAACGGATGCGGATGCGGATTGCGCCGATGTTCGTTCCTTCGTCAATCTTGAGCACGGTGTACAGGCGATTGTAGCGTGAAAGAATTTCCTCGACTTGGTCGGTCGTAATGGCATCGATGCCGCAGCCAAACGAATTAAGCTGAACAAATTCCAGTTCAGGGATCTTTGCGGCAACCCTTGCAGCCGCAAACAGGCGTGAGTGATAGGTCCACTGGTTGACGACGCGCAGTCCTTCGACGTTTCCCATATGCGAAATGCTGTCTTCGGTCAGGACATTGAACCCTTCAGCACAGATGATCTGAGAAATTCCGCGGTTGATCTGGGGATCGAGGTGGTACGGACGTCCGGCCAGGACAACCCCGTGCTGACCGTTTTGACGCATCATCATCAACGTGTCTTCACCGCGGTTCTGGATCCAGCGTTTAAAGCTGTCCATTTCCTTGAATCCAGCGCTCAATGCATCGTCGACTTCCTTTTGCGTCACGCCGAAGTCCTTGAACGTTTCGTAGAGATTCCTTGCGGTTGATGAAAAATCTGCCAGATTCAGGAACGGGTTCCTGTAATCGACCTGACCGTTGCGGATTTCGTCGACGTTCATGCGGATGACATCAGGATAGGACTGGACGATCGGGCAGTTGAAGTGATTGTTGGCAGCCTTTGCTTCCTGACGTTCATAAACGACACAAGGATAGAAAATGGTCTTGAAACCGTGGTCAATCAACCATTGAATGTGGCCGTGAACCATTTTGGCAGGATAGCATGCCGTATCCGACGGAATCGTTTCAATCCCTGATTCATACATCTCTTCTGACGAACGGGTTGAAATTTCGGCTCTGATGCCGAGTTCCTTGAAGAACGTTGCCCAGAGCGGATAATTTTCATACATGTTGAGCACGCGCGGAATTCCGATCGTGCCGCGCGTTGCGAGCTTCTTTCTCAAAGGACGGTACGAGAAGAGCTTATGATATTTTTCCTTGACGAGATTGACGCGCTGATCTTTTGGAGCAAGTTTGATCCGCAGGCCCTTTTCGCAGCGGTTTCCCGTAATGAAGCTGCGACCGTCATTGAAGTGTGTGATGGTCAGGAGACAGTTGTTTTCGCAGCGTCCGCAGTGTTCAAACGTCTTGTCGCAAGTAAGGCCCGCCATTTCCTCAGTTGTCATGATTGTTGAAACGTCGCCTGCTTTTGCGTGTTCTTCAGCAATCAGAGCAGCACCGTAAGCGCCCATCAGGCCGGCGATGTTTGGTCTGATGACGTTTTGACCGCTGAGCTTTTCAAATGAGCGCAGAACGGCCTCGTTGTAGAACGTTCCGCCCTGGCAGACGATGTGCTGGCCGAGGTCTTCGGCAGAGTGAGCCTTGATGACCTTGAACAGGGCATTTTTGATGACGGACATTGAAAGTCCGGCAGAGATGTCGCCGACAGAAGCTCCTTCCTTCTGGGCCTGCTTGACGCGCGACTGCATGAAGACGGTGCAGCGGGAGCCGAGGTCGGCCGGATTTTCAGCGAGCAGGGCTGCTTTGGCGAAGTCCTTGACGTCATATTGAAGCGATTGAGCGAACGTTTCGATAAAGGAACCGCATCCGGATGAGCAGGCTTCGTTCAATTGAATCGTTGAAAGCGCACCGTTTTTAACGTGCATGGCTTTCATGTCCTGTCCGCCGATGTCCAAAATGAAATCGACGTCCGGCTGGAAGTAGTGCGCAGCCTTATAGTGTGCGACTGTTTCGACTTCTCCGAGATCGGCCTTCAAGGCGCTTTTGATCAGATGTTCACCGTATCCGGTCGTGCATGCCTTGGCAATCGTGACGTTTTCCGGCAGATGCCTGTACATTTCCGTCAGGATGTCAATCGTCTTCTGAAGCGGATCACCGTCATTGTTGCCGTACCACGTGTAAAGAATCTTCTTGTCTTCGCTCATCAGGACGATCTTGGTCGTCGTCGATCCGGCATCGATTCCCAGATAAGCGTTGCCGCAGTATGTTTCAAGCGGGCGGAAGTCGACTTTGGCCTTGGCATGGCGATCGCGGAATTCCTTCAGCTCTTCTTCGCTGTTAAAGAGCGGATCGAGCGATTTTGTCGGTTGAAGCGCCGAACCGATGTTAGCAAGCGAATCAAGCAGGCTGGCGATGGTCGTCGGTTCCTCTTCGCCAGCGTAAAATGCAGCGCCCTTGGCCACGAAGAGCTGCGGATTTTCAGGAAAGATGACGTTTTCTTCTTTAAGATGCAGCGTCTCGATGAACCTTTGACGCAGTTCGCTCATGAAGTAAAGCGGGCCTCCCAGGAAAGCAACGTTGCCCTGAATCTTATGGCCGGATGCAAGACCTGCGATTGTCTGGTT
The DNA here is from genome assembly GCF_036846325.1 of Ligilactobacillus sp. NCBI lineage: Bacteria > Bacillati > Bacillota > Bacilli > Lactobacillales > Lactobacillaceae > Ligilactobacillus > Ligilactobacillus sp. The sequence goes on from NZ_DAIUCE010000006.1 coordinate 22,559, forward strand.
GACGACAGCCTGGAAAATCGAAGCAGCAAGGTCTTCTTGACGTGCGCCATCGTTGATCAGCGGCTGAATGTCAGTTTTGGCAAAAACACCGCAGCGTGAAGCAATCGGGTAAATATGCGTATATCCCTTTGCCAGCTCGTTCAGACCGTTGGCGTCAGTTTTCAGCAGACTTGCCATCTGGTCGATGAAGGCTCCGGTCCCGCCGGCGCACGATCCGTTCATTTTCTGTTCAAGCGATGCGCCGAAAAACGTGATTTTGGCATCTTCACCTCCAAGTTCGATGGCAACGTCTGTCTGCGGACAGATGACTTCGACCGTCTTGGTGCAGGCGATGACTTCCTGGATGAATCTGAGGTTCAAGACGTCGGCCAGGCCCATGCCGCCTGAACCGGTAATCGTAAATGAAACCGGCGTATCCAGGCCAACAGCTTCTGCTGCTTCTCGCAAGACCTTTTCACTTGCTTTCTTGACGTCAGAGAAGTGGCGCTGATAGGTCTGATAGACGGAATCATTGTTTTCATCCATGATAACGACCTTGACGGTTGTCGAACCAACGTCAATGCCGCCTCGTAATGATTTTGGCTCCATAAAAAACAATCTCCTTGATAAAATTCCGAAATAAACAAGCAGTGTTGAATATACAACACTTGTTGATTATACTAAACATAATCAATTCTATAGCAAATCGAATGAAATTCAATGCTCAAAATCGGCAACAATGTATTTTAAGCAACATATCGCAAAGATATGTTGCTGATTTCACGAATTTTTTGGTCTTGAAAGAGGTACATATAATATGAAAAAAACGAAAAAAGAAGACTTGCGCGTAATCCGGACGAAGAAGCTGATTTTCACTTCATTCATCGACTTGATTCAGGAAAAGGACTATAACTCGATTACGGTTCAGGATATTTCTGACAGAGCGATGATTAATCGGTCAACGTTTTACAGTCATTTCAAGGACAAGCAGGATGTGCTGGATCAGGTCTTTTCCTATGCTCTGACTCCGATGTTCCAGAATATTGAAAGCGATATTCTGGAGAAAGGCTGCATTATCAGAAAAGAGCGTCTGGTAAAGGTTCTGACCAAGATCTTCAAGATGGTTGCAAAAAACCGGTCTTTTTACGTCATGGCACTCGAAGGACAGAATAATTTCGTCATGGCGGACTGCTTCAGGGATTTTCTGACGGAGAATTTTTCAAACATCTTCAGCCGGATGCACGTCAAGGACGGAGACGACGTCATTCCGATGGATTTCATCATCCTTTACATCGTGACGACGTTCATGAGTTCCCTGAAATGGTGGATTGACACGGACTGCAGCCTGCCTGCAGAAAGGATGGCACGACTTTTGATGAAAATCATCTCCAGCGCGGGACTGCAGGTTTGCGACATCAGGGTAATCTGAGCGGAAATTTATGAGAAAAAAATGATTGCAGCTGAAAAGTGTATAATCTGCTCATTTCATTAAAATAATAAAATGACATTTAATGTAATAAGTGAAAAATAACTTATACTAGCATTGAAAACTTATGATACTATTTTTGGAATAGCTGCAATCTTTTGGGAAAATAAGCATTGGCCAGCAGTGAAACACAAAAATAATTTCTGAATATTTTTGAATAGATGCCAAAAAGCGACATACAATCCGCTGCGGTCGAAAAATGTTCGTGTTATAACGTGCTTTTTCGATTTATGACAATTGTAATGTCGCTTTTTTGTTCTTCGAATGGTATATTTATGCATCAATAACGTTTATAAAGATTATTTATGAATTGGCAATAATATCTTGAAGCTTTCAGACGTCCTTTTTTCAAAAAAAGTATTTGAAAATTTTGAAAAATAGCATATAATGACAATAAGAATTTTAATAATCATTTAATAAATGGGGTTTGTTATAGTGAATGAAAATTCCTTGTTAACGATTCAGCATGTAGATACTGCCTTTAAGGTAGACGGGCAGTTCTACAATGCGATCACCGATGTCTCGCTTGATCTTTATCCTGATGAGATTCTCGCCATTGTCGGCGAATCGGGCTGCGGCAAGAGTACTCTTGCCACGAGCGTGATTGGCCTGCACAATATGAGTTCGACTGAGATCAGCGGAAGTATTGTCTATCACCAAAGGGTTGTCAATGAAGACGGTTCTGTTTCGATTAAGGACCATGAGCTTGTCGGAATGAGCGCAGATGAGATGAATGCTCTTCGCGGAAACGACATGGGCATGATTTTCCAGGATCCGCTGGCGGCTTTGAATCCGCTGATGCGGATTGGAGACCAGATCAAGGAAAATCTGGATTTCCACACGAGAATGTCTGAAGAAGAAAAGCAGGCTCGTGTACTTGAGCTGCTTGATCAGGTGGGAATTCCGAAGCCGGAACGCGTTGCCAGGATGTATCCGCATGAACTTTCCGGCGGGATGCGCCAGCGTGTGATTATCGCAATTGCTGTTGCCTGCAAGCCGGATGTCATCATTGCCGATGAACCGACGACGGCGCTGGATGTTACGATTCAAGCGCAGATTCTCGACCTTCTGCGCGACATTCAAAGGGAAAAGCATGCTGGTGTCATCCTGATTACGCACGATCTGGGCGTCGTTGCCGAAACGGCCGATCGCGTTGCCGTGATGTATGCCGGACAGATCGTCGAGGTCGGATCGACTAGACAGATTTTTGAAAATCCAAAACATCCATATACTCGTTCGCTTCTTCGTTCAATGCCTCAGGCAGACAGCGAAAACGATGATCTTTACGTAATCGACGGCATGGTGCCTTCGTTGAAGAACATGCCGCAGAAGGGCTGCCGGTTCGCACCCCGTGTTTCGTGGGTTCCGGCATCCGAGCACGAGGAAGATCCTGTCATGCATGAAGTTGAACCAGGACATGAAGTACGTTGCACGTGCTATAAGAATTTCAAATTTCCGGACGAAGAGCAGGTGGATGAACAATGAGTGAGTCAAAAGATTTAATCACGATTAAAGATCTCTGCGTCCATTATCCAATTCGCTCAGGGTTCTTCAATCGAATCACGGATTATGTTTATGCCGTTGACGGCGTAAACTTTACGATCAAGGCAGGTCAAAGCTACGGAATCATCGGTGAATCAGGTTCCGGCAAATCGACGATTGGAAAGACAATCGTCGGTTTGGAAAAGGCGACGCGCGGTCAGATCATTTATGACGGCTACGACGTGACGAAACGAAAGAATCGTAAAAAACATAAATACAACAAGGACGTTCAAATGATTTTCCAGGATTCTCTTTCAAGTTTGAATCCCAGAAAAAAGATTTTGGACATCATCGCCGAGCCGATCAGAAACTTCGAAGATTTTACCGAAGACCAGGTCAAGGCTCGCGTTGCAGAATTACTTAACATCGTTGGGCTGGAAGAAGAAGCAATGTACAAGTTTCCACACCAGTTTTCCGGTGGTCAGCGTCAGCGTATCGGCGTTGCCAGGGCAGTTGCCTCCAACCCGAAGCTGATTATTGCAGATGAACCTGTTTCTGCGCTGGATCTTTCAGTTCAGGCTCAGGTCTTGAACTACATGAAGAAGATTCAAAAAGATCTGGGCATCAGCTACATGTTCATTTCTCATGACCTTGGGGTCGTTTATCACATGTGCGACAATCTCGCCATCATGCATCGCGGCAAGTTTGTCGAGATAGGTTCCAGAGATGATATCTACAATCATCCTCAGCACATCTACACCAAGCGTCTGCTTGCGGCCATTCCTCAGGTCGACGTCAAGCATCGTGATGAGCACCGTGCATACCGCAAGCAAGTCGAAAAAGAATTCACTGAAAATCAGGACAAGTGGTATGACAAGGACGGCAAGGTCTATGACCTTCGTCAGATTTCCGAAACGCACTGGGTTGCGCTGCCGGACGCAGGGGAGGAGAAGTAATTATGTGGAAAACAGTTTTGCGTCGTGTTCTGATCATGATACCTGAAGTGATTATCCTGAGTGTCTTTGTGTTCATACTGGCCAAGCTCATGCCGGGTGATCCGTTCACGGGATCAATCACACCTCAGACATCTCCTGCAAGAATTCACGAGCTTAAGGTTCAGGCAGGACTCTATGATCCATGGTATGTTCAGTATATTCACTGGATTCAGAATCTTTTTCACGGGGATCTTGGTGTTTCCTACCAGTTCAAGACGCCCGTTGCCGGACTGATCGCATCCCGTGCGGCCAATACGCTCTGGCTGTCACTTATCATCGTCGTTTTGAGCTATTTGTTTGCAATTCCTCTTGGCATCATTGCCGGACGTTTTGAAAACAGCAAGTCTGACCGTGTGATTCAGTTGTACAACTATATCTCATATGCAATTCCGGGTTTTGTGTTCTACTTGCTCGGTCTGTGGCTGTTCGGTTATGTGCTTGGCTGGTTCCCGACTTCGGGATCCGTTTCAGTGGGTGCCGGAAGCGGCATCGGTTATGTCATGAGCCGTGTCTATCACATGGTTCTTCCCGCCCTTCTTGCGGCTTTGATTTCGACGACAAGCACCTGTCAGTATCTGCGAAGTGAAATCATCGATTCGAAAACGCAGGATTACGTAAAGACGGCGCGTGCCAAGGGTGTTCCGGAAAAGACGGTCTTCAACCGCCATATCCTGCGCAATTCGCTGCTTCCGATTGCGGCATTTGCAGGTTATTCGATTACCGGTCTTCTTGGTGGTTCGATCTTCATTGAAACGGTCTTTGCCTATCCCGGAATGGGCCTTTTGTTCATCAACTCACTGACGAACCGTGACTATTCGGTCATTACGGCACTGGTTCTGCTGTTTGGCATACTTAACCTGGTCGGGACGCTCCTTTCCGACATCATCTTGAGTATTGTTGATCCACGTGTCAGAATCGAGTAGAAGGGAGCGAAGTTTGATGTTCAAGAAGAAAACAGAAGAGAAAGCATACACTGGACAGGAAATTGTTGAAAATATGAAGGAGAAGAATGAGGATGCATCGGGTTTCAGGGTACTGGCACGCGAATTTGCCAAGGATCGCGGGGCATTGGGTTCGTTGATTCTGCTGATCATTCTTTTTCTCGGAATCTTCATCGGGGCCATGTTCCTCAATACGGACAAGGTCATGACGGTTGACATCTTCAAGCAGTATAATCACCCCGGCGTTGACGGAATGCTGCTTGGGGGCGACGAAGGCGGCCGTGATGTCTTCAAGATGCTGATTCTGGGTGCAAGAAATTCCCTTATCATCGGGATTTCAATCACCGTTTTAATTGAAGTCATCGGTACAATCTACGGCCTCATTGCCGGTTATTACGGTGGCCGGGTTGACAACGTCATGATGCGTTTTCTTGACTTCATGATGGTTTTGCCGACATTGATGATCATCATCGTCATTGTCACAATCATTCCAAAGTATTCAATGTGGTCATTTGTTCTGATCATGTCAGCGTTCTACTGGGTCGGAACGGCACGACTGATTCGTTCCAAGGCACTTTCGGAGTCACGCAAGGATTACATCAGTGCCTCGAAGACTTCGGGAAGCAGCGACTTGAAGATTATTCTGAGAGAACTGCTTCCGAATCTCAGTTCCATCATCATCGTTGATGCAACGCTCATGCTTGCCGGCAACATCGGCATTGAAGTCTCGCTGACGTATCTGGGATTTGGTTTCCCGGACAGCGTGCCAAGCCTCGGGACACTTGTCGGTTATGCCAATGACCCGTCAGTTCTGACACAGAGGCCGTGGGTATGGCTTCCGGCGGCGCTTTTGATTCTTGTCATCTGCGTCGGCATCAGCTACGTCGGCAATGTTCTGCGTCGTGCGGCCGATGCCCGTCAGCGACTTGGATAAGATTTTTGTTTTAATTCATTTCAGGGTATAAGCTTTTTAAAATTTCAATACCAATCAAATACTAGGGGGTTTCTTTATGAATACCAAGAAAGTTTTCGCAGGTGCAGCGGCAGTTTTGTCACTTTCAGCACTTACGCTTGCTGGTTGTGGAAATAGCAGCAGCAAAAAGGACAGTGACAGCGGCAGCGTTGAAAAAGCCTCGCTTCCGGTCGCCTATAACAACAAGAAGTCATCAGTCAAGGGCGGCACGCTTAAGATCGGCATGGTTTCTGATTCTGCCTTCAAGGGGATCTTTGCACCTGAACTTTCAGAAGACAACTATGATTCTGAAGTAGGTCAGTTCGCCATTCAGTCACTTTTCAACTATGACAACAACTACAAGTTCGTCAAGGGCGGTGCGGCTGACATTTCCTTCAACGACAAGGCCAAGACTGCAACAATCAAGATCAATCCGAAGGTCAAGTGGTCAAACGGCAAGCCTCTGACGTCAAAGGACGTTGAGTTCGCTTACGAAATCATCGCCAACCCTAAGTGCAGCGGCGTCCGTTACACGGATTCGCTGAAGAACATCGAGGGCATGGAAGAATACCACAAGGGCAAGTCCGACAAGATCTCCGGCATCGAGATGAAGGACGAGCACACAGTTGTGCTTCACTTCAAGCAGATGACACCTGGTATGCAGACATCAGGTTCCGGCTATATCTGGGAACAGGCTGAACCTTATGAATACCTCAAGGATGTTCCGTTCGACAAGATTGAGTCCTGTGACCAGGTTCGCAAGAACCCTGTAACGTTCGGACCTTACAAGTTCAACAAGATTGTTCAGGGCGAATCCGCTGAATTTGTCCCTAACCCGTACTACTGGGGCAAGAAGCCTTCTCTGGACAAGATCACGATCCAGACGGTTTCATCATCGTCAGCCGGTGCTGCTCTGAAGTCAAAGAAGTATGACATCATGTTTGACGAACCGACATCGGTCTACGGCGACAACAAGAAGCCTGAGGGATACACGATGATCGGCAAGCCGGAACTTGCATACAGCTACATGGGCTTCAAGGTCGGCAAGTTCGATACGAAGAAGGGCGTCAACGTCGAGGACAAGAACGCCAAGATGAACAACAAGTCCCTGCGTCAGGCCATGGCATATGCCCTGAACGTCGACCAGGTCAACAAGAAGTTCGGTTATGGCCTGAAGACACGTGCAACATCACTGATTCCTGCAGCCTTCAAGGAATACAAGAACACGGAACTCAAGGGTTATCCGCAGGATGTGGACAAGGCCAACAAGCTGCTTGACAAGGCCGGCTACAAGAAGGGCAAGGACGGCTACCGCAAGACTCCGGACGGCAAGAAGCTCACAATCAACGTTGCAGCAATGTCCGGTTCCGCGAACCAGGAAGCCATCATGAAGAACTACATCCAGTGCTGGAAGAAGGTCGGACTCCGCTGCAAGCTGACAAACGGGCGTCTGCTTGACTTCAACAACTTCTACGACAAGGTTCAGGCTGATTCTAAGGATATCGACGTCTTCTTCGGTGCATGGTCACTTTCATCAGAACCGTCACCGGCTGACCTTTACAGCGAAGCAGCACCGTTCAACATGACACGCTTTGTTTCAAAGAAGAACAACCAGTATCTGAAGAACATCGATTCCCAGAAGGCTGTCACAAACCACAAGTGGCGCGTAAAGCAGTTCAAGGAATGGCAGGCATGGATGAACGATCAGGCCTACGTTGTTCCTATGCAGGACTACTACGATGCAATGCCTGTCAAGAATCATGTCAAGGGCATGACGGAAGAGGTATCGAAGTCCTACACACTTTGGGAAAACGTTTCTCTTACAAAGTAGTTTCATAAAAGTCAGAAAAGGGTTTGGAATTTTATTCCGACCCTTTTTTATTGTATTTTTAGGCAAAATTTGAAAAAAACAAGCCTAAAGTGTTATATAATTAACCTGTGTTGTCTTTTATTTTTTGAAAGTCAAATATATAACTGGAGAAATATGGATGAAAAACAAATTATTATCCGGAGCGTTTTGGATGATGCTGGGGAGCATCCTCTCCCGCATCCTCGGAATCGTTTATTTGATACCATGGCTGATAATGATGGGCAATCCCCAGCATCAGAATGCGGCACAGGCAATCTTCAATACGGCCTATACACCGTATGCGCTGTTTCTTTCGCTCGGGACCGCCGGATTTCCCACGGCGATTGCGCGTCAGGTTGCCGAGTACAACGGACAGAACAAGTTCAGAAACAGCGTCAGAGTTTTTAAATTTGCGTCATTGTTCATGCTGTTTACCGGGATCATGTGCGGTGGTCTGCTTTACGTCTTTGCACCGGTCATCGCACAGAAGAGTGCAGTCGTATCGACTGACGTTGCGACGGCGGCAATTCGCGTCATGGTTCCGACATTGGTGATTCTGCCGCCGATGAGTCTGATGCGCGGCTTTTTCCAGGGAAATGCAGATATGCGTCCCTTTGGTATTTCTCAGCTTTGGGAACAGTTTGCCCGCGTCATCTTCATTCTGGTTTCGACTTTTGTCATCATGTACATGCAGGACGGCGACTATATCAGGGCCGTAAACTACAGTACGTTTGCAACGTTTATCGGAGCGATTGCAAGTTATCTTTATTTGTTCTGGTATGCGTCAAGGAAAATTCCGCAATACAGGAAACTGTATCAGGAAAGCGAACCTGCCGACAATCTGCAGATCGTGACAATTTTCAAAAACATCGTCAAGGAAGCTCTGCCTTTCATTTTCGTTGGCTCTGCCGTGACGATCTTTCAATTCATCGATCAGCTGACGTTCAAGGATATCATGGTTAATCTGACGGGGATGCCGACCATCAAGGCCCAGAATCTGTATACTTACTTTTCGGCCAATCCCAACAAAATCACGACAGTCGTCATTTCATTGACGATTGCGATTTCTGAAACGTCATTGCCGCTGCTGGCGTCGCTTGCAAAAAAGAACGACCGGCGTCAAATCGGAACGACGATTGCCCAGAACATTGAACTGATGCTGCTTGCGCTGATTCCGAGCGCAGGTTTGCTCTCAATTCTTGCCTGGGAAGTAAACGGCGTCTTCTTTCCGTTCGACAAGGAAGCTGCGAGTCTGATGAGCTTTGCCTTGATCAGCTGCATGGCGCTTGCTATTTTTACCGACTTCTTTACGGTGATTCAGTCGCTCGGGAAGCACGAATATGCCGTCAAGAAACTTGCTTTGGGAATCATCTTGAAACTTGTGCTGCAAGTACCTTTGACCTATCTTTTTGGGGCATACGGAACGATTCTTGCCACGACGTTTGCATTCGGAATCATTTCCCTGATGGTTTACGTTCACATCAGTCATAATTATCTGGAAGGTGTTCGCCTGCGCAACATCAAGAAAATCCTGTCAATCAACGTCTTGGTTTTGGTGCTTGCCTTTATTTCAAATTCAGTAATCAAAATGGCATACGTTCCCCAGGGAAAGCTTTCAGCGTTCATCTACGCCGCGCTTTTTGGCGGCACGTTCATGCTGCTGTATCTTCTGCTGCTCAATAAGGCAGGGGTGATGAAGGCAGTCTTTGGAATCAACGTGAAGATTCCAGTAGCCCAGAAGGAAAAGGGAAGACACTTCAAGGCTTAGCGTAAGAAATCAGAAAAAGGCATGCCTCAAATTAAAAAGAGGCTGGGAAAAAACTATGTCTCTAACAAAATTCCCGGATGATTTGCAAGTAATTGCAAATTTCATCCGGGAATTTGTTTTTGTATGCGACGCTAAATGCGTGCTTTGACCGCAACCAAGGACTGCCATTTACGGGCAAATCCCAGGAATCGGCATTTTGCCCGTAATCGGGAGCTGGAATTTACGGGAAAAACTCAAAAGCCGGCAGTTTGTCCGTAATCCCGTCCTGGCGCGCAGGTTGTGAATGAGATGCGCAGCACTGCATTTGGCAAAAAAGTCACCCATAATGAAACAGGACCTTTGAAAAGCTGTCTGCCTCAAAAGTCCTGTTTTTTGTTATCTGTTGAAATAAACCAGCGTGCGGGCACCGTTTTTAAGAACGAATTTCGTAATGCCGGCATTTGTCGGCTCATTGACGTTGACAAGATTTCCGATGTTCAAGAACAGATCGAGAATCAGTTTGATCGTAAAGCCGTGGCTGACGACAAGGACGCTTTCATCAGGATGTCTGTCCGTCAGCTCATCGAAAAACTGCTGCAACCTTTCCTTGACTTCGTCATAGGTTTCTCCGCCTGTAACTTCCCATGAATTGGGAAGAAGATTTTCTGAGGCATCGAAGAATTCACTGTATTCTTCAACGATGTCCTGCCAATACATGCCGTCCCACATGCCGTAGTCGAATTCCTTAAGCCGCGAATCAAACGTAATGTTTTGATCCGGCGCAATGATTCCGGCCGTTTCTCCGGCCCGGAGCAGCGGGCTTGAATAAACTGCAGAAAATGATGCGCCTTCTTCTTCAAGATGCTTTTTGGTATTTTGAGCCTGAGTTCGACCGAGTTCGGTCAGCGGCGTGTCGATCTGTGCACCCTGCCAGATTCCCCTGGCATTGGCCTGACTCTGGCCATGGCGGACAAGATAAATCACAGTCATAAATAGTTCCTCCGTTAAATTCGTTAATTCAACTTAATCATTTTGAATATCAAAAGTCAAGCAAAAAAGAGCCCGAAAATTCGGGCTCCACAGTAATTATTCAAGGGGTTTCCATGTCCAGTCTTCGACTTCAGGAAGATCTGCGCCCTCGTCTCTGATATATTGATTGTGCTTGGCAATGATGCTGTCCATTTCGGCGGCAATCTGACCATATTTGTCAGCATCAGGCAGATTCAAGACAACGTCTTTGACAAGATCGAAACGATCCATCTGATTTAAAACGCGCATGTCAAACGGTGTTGTGATGTCGCCGTTTTCGCGGTAGCCGTGAATCATGACGTTGTGGTTGTGACGATCGAAGAACAGGTCGCGAACGAGGCCTTCATAGCCGTGGAAGGCAAAGAGAATCGGCTTATCCTTCGTGAAGAAGGCATCAAATTCTTCGTCGCTCAAACCGCGAGGATCATGTTTTGGCGATCGTAATTTGAGCAGATCGACGATGTTGATGAAGCGAATCTTCAAATCAGGCAGCTTTTCATGCAGAATCGAAACGGCGGCCAATGATTCAAGGTTCGGTTCGGTTCCGCAGGCAGCGATGACGACGTCAGGTCCAGCATTGTGATCCGTTGAAGCCCAGTCGATGATTTTGAGTCCCTTGTCAACAAGTTCTCTGGCTTCAGCGGCCGTATAGAACTGCGGACGAGGATGCTTGGAAGAAACGATCAGATTGATCTTCTCACGGTCATTCAGAACCTTGTCAAAAACGGCAAGCAGGGTGTTGGCATCGGCCGGCAGATATTCGCGGATGAATTCAGGCTTCTTGTCTGCAAGATGTCCCAGAACACCCGGATCCTGGTGCGTATAGCCGTTATGATCCTGTTGAAATACGGTTGAAGTCGAAACGACGTTAAGTGAAGGAATTTCGCTTCTCCATGGCTGCTCCTTTGCTTTTCTGAGCCATTTGAAATGCTGCGTCAGCATTGAATCGACGACGCGCAGGAATGCCTCATACGACGCGAAGAAACCGTGTCGTCCGGTCAGAACGTAGCCTTCAAGGAAGCCTTCATCCTGGTGTTCTGACAGCTGCGAATCGATAATGCGTCCCGAATGTGCCAGAAACTCGTCATTTGGTTCCTTGATATCCTGCATCCACTGACGTTTTGTTTCGTCAAAGATCGGTGCCAGGCGGTTGGACATCGTTTCGTCAGGCCCGAAGATTCTGAAGTTGTGATTTTTGGCGTTAAGCTCGATTACGCGTTCAAGGTATTTGCCGAGAACGGTCATGTCCTGGGCAACAGTCTTTCCGTGCTCTGCATTTTCCAGGGCAAATTCTCTGAAGTCAGGCAGGATGAGGTCGCGAATCAGCTTGCCGGGGTTCGTGTGCGGGTTGGCTGCCATGCGCTTGTCGCCCTTTGGCGCGATTTCGGCAATTTCGGGCTTCAGCCTGCCGTTTTCGTCGAATAATTCTTCTGGACGGTAGCTCTTGAGCCAGGCAACCAGCTTGTCGGCATGCTCCATGTCGTCTTGGTCAACCGGAATCGGAATCTGGTGAGCTCTGAATGAGCCTTCGATCGGCTTTCCGTCCCACTCCCTTGGACCCGTCCAGCCTTTTGGCGCACGGAAGATGATCATTGGCCATGTCGGCAGCGAATCATCACCGGTTTCTCTTGCGTGTTTCTGGATGGCTTTGATTTCCTCGATTGCCTCGTCCATTGCCCGGGCAAGTTCCGGATGAAGTTTTTCAGGGTCCGTTCCTTCAACGATGATAGGATGCCATCCGAGACCTTCGAAGTACTTTGTCAGAGTTTCATTTGATTCGCGCGAAAGAATCGTCGGGTTCGAAATCTTGAAGCCGTTCAGGTCAAGAATCGGCAAAACGGCTCCGTCATGAATCGGGTTGATGAACTTGTTTGACTGCCAGGAAGTTGCCAAAGGTCCCGTTTCAGCTTCGCCGTCACCGACGACTGCAGCTGCAATCAAATCGGGATTGTCGAGGATGGCACCTGTGGCATGCGACAGAGAATATCCGAGTTCGCCGCCTTCATGAATGGATCCCGGGGTTTCGGGAGCAGCGTGAGAGGCAACGCCGCCGGGAAAAGAGAAACGCTTGAAGAGCTTCTTCATGCCTTCTTCATCTTCAGTGATTTCAGGGTATATTTCAGTATAGCTTCCGTCAAGGTAAGAATTTGAAACCATTACCTGTCCGCCGTGACCGGGTCCTTCGATATAGAGCATGTTCAGGTCATACTTGTTGATGACACGGTTAAGGTGTGCATAAATGAAGTTCTGTCCGGCAATGGTGCCCCAGTGTCCGATCGGCTTTGCCTTGACGTCCGATGATTCAAGCGGACGCCTCAGCAGTGGGTTGTCCTTCAGGTAAAGCTGCCCCACTGAAATATAGTTGGCAGCGCGCCAGTAAGCATCCAGTTTTGCGAAATATTCCTTTGATGAGTAATCTTTGGCCATGTTAACGATGACTCCTTTACGATTTGTCTTTACAGTTATATTCTATCAATTTTTTCTTTGGAGTCAACTAATTTGCTGATTGGAACGGTCCAAAGACAAGGTGTGGAGCCGAGCGGTCAGCCCCCGCGTATCCAAGGCGCGCTTGCGACGGGTAAGCTCGTCTTGCCCGAGCAAGGGTGCTTGGGACAAGGGGGTTGTGAGGCGAAACCCGATTATGAAGGTGTGGAAGCGAGCGGTCATGAGCCCGTACAACTGAATAATGATTAAAATTCGTACCGTGATGGCACGGATTTTTTCTTATTCTGGGCGGTACACCGAGATTTCACTCAAATTTTACGGACAAAGTGCCCATTTTGGCCGATTTGTCCGTAAGCAAAACGTATTTTACGGACAAACAGTCATTTTTCAGCAATTTGTTCGTAAATTTTTGACCATTATGACGAGGATTTACGGACAAACAGGGATTTTTGGATCATTTGTCCGTAAAACCTGGTCCAAACCGGCTGAATTTTTACGGACAAACGGCCATTTTTGACCATTTTGTCCGTAATCGGCATTTTTCGGGCAAGCCATTTACGGACAGACGCCCCATTTTCAGCGATTTGTCCGTAAACGGCAGTGATTTTGACAAATGCAGTGCTTAGCATCATCTGCTCAATCACTGCACCTGACCTCAGTTACTGGCAAAACGTTGATTTCTGAGATTTGCTCGTAATCTGAGGCCGCACTGCTTTGGCAAAGGTAACTGAGTAGAACATTTTCTCAATTTTGGATGATTTTGTTCTACTCTCGGAGCAGCGAGGGCCGAATTTGGAGGCAGCGGTAGAACATTTTTCAAAATTTTGGAGATTTTGTTCTACTTTCGAGGCCGTGCGCCCCATTTCCGAAGTGTCCGGTAGACAAAAAAGAGGCATTCACCCCGTTTTTTGTCTACTTTTGGTACCGCGCGCCCCGATTCAGACGTACTGCAGAGATTCCGCCAAAGCAAGAGACTTTGAGACGATGTTTGATGTCAGTGGCTCTGCATTTTGAATTCCCGTCACGGAAGCTTTCTCGTTTCGTTGCCGTCCGTGCATCAAAAGACGTCCGCGCTTCATTCAAAGCATTGCATTACCAAACAACAAAAAGCGACCCGCCACTTGCCTTTTCGGACTTGGGTGCGTCGCTAAAACAATATCTAATTTTCCACGCTGACGAACGTGTTGAATTTCAAGTAGCGGTAGTGGAATCTCATGCTGGAGAATTCAAACGGAGTACCGTTGTCAAGGAAGAAAATGCCTTCCATGATGCCGGCCGGCTCTGTATTTTTCAAGCCAAGCAGCTCCTGGTCACGGAGTGTGGAGGGCTCGGCAAAAACGGAGAGAAACGATTTGTTTACGGAAAGGTTTTGTTCGTTTTGCATATAGTTGAAAATCGAGCCGGAAATGATTTCGGGCGTGAGATCCGGAACGAGTTTGATGGGAATGTATCCCGTTTCGATCATGAAGGGCTCGTTTTCGAAGAGTCTGAGGCGGACGATTTTGTAAACGAAATCGGCGGGTTTCAGGAAGAGGTCGCGCTGCAGTTCCTCAGTCGGTTTTTCAACCTCGAACTCCAGGACCTTGACCTGGGGCTTCTTGCCGTTCATTTTGAAGTTGTCAGTGACGCCAAGGTTTCTGCCTTCTTCGTAGTTGAAGACTGATTCGTTTTTCAAATACAGAGGATTGATGAAGGTGCCTGAACCTCGCTTCTTGAAGATGATGCCGTCGCCTGCCATGCGTGTCAATGCACGTTTGACCGAACTGCGGCTGACTTCGTATTCAAGTGCCAGCGTACGTTCGTCTGGGAGACGCATTTCCTTGAATTCGCCGGAGAAGATCCGTTTCTTAAGGTCGGCGATGATTTGTTTATAGATGAGTTCTGCCATGGGAACACCTCTTTTCGCTTGAATCATACTTACTCAATTTAAGCATACTGTAGCGTTTCAAGCAAGAAAAGGTTAAAATGAAGGGGACGGGAAAATCCGTTTAGGAAATATTGTTATTTTTTAGTAAAATTTAGTTACATTTCCGTCAATCTATAGTAAAATATAAGAGAAGAAATTTAAATTCCTGAACAGGAGGAAAAAATATGGCAGTTTTAGTATTAGGCGGTGCCGGCTATATCGGTTCCCACACAGTTGATCGTCTGGTCGAACAGGGCCAGGACGTCGTCGTTGTTGACAGCCTGGTAACGGGTCACAAGGCAGCCGTCAGACCGGAAGCAAAGTTCTATCAGGGTGATCTGGCTGACAAGCCGTTCATGCGCAAGGTCTTTTCCGAAAACCCGGAGATTGATGCGGTGATTCATTTTGCAGCATTCTCACTGGTTGCAGAATCAATGAAGGATCCGTTGAAATATTTCGACAACAACACTGCCGGAATGGTCAAGTTGCTTGAAGTCATGCATGAATTCAACGTCAACTACATTGTCTTCTCATCAACGGCCGCAACGTACGGAATTCCCGAAAAGATGCCGATCAGGGAAGACGATCCGCAGAATCCGATCAATCCATACGGCGAAAGCAAGCTGATGATGGAAAAAATCATGCGTTGGGCGGATCAGGCATACGGTGTCAAATTCGTTGCTTTGCGCTACTTCAACGTTGCCGGTGCCAAGCCGGACGGCTCAATCGGCGAAGATCACCATCCTGAAACGCACTTGCTTCCGATTGTTTTGCAAGTTGCTCAAGGAAAGCGCGAAAAGCTTCAGATTTTCGGCAACGACTACAATACGCCGGACGGCACGAACGTTCGCGACTACGTTCATCCGTTTGACCTGGCGGATGCGCATATCCTGGCCGTTGACTATCTGCGCAAGGGCAATGAATCAAATGCCTTCAACCTTGGTTCCTCGACTGGATTTTCCAATCTTGAAATCGTCGAAGCCGCACGAGACGTCACGGGCAAGCCGATTCCGGCTGAAATGGCACCCCGTCGCGGCGGCGATCCCGACTCATTGATTGCATGCTCCGACAAGGCTCGCGAAGTTCTGGGATGGAAGCCTCAATTCGACGATATTCACAAGATCATCGAAACGGCCTGGGCATGGCATTCCACACACCCGAACGGCTACAATGACAGATAATAATTGAAAATGCAGTGCCTTGAACCGTCACGTGGCGGAACGAAGCACTGCATTTTTCAGTATGCAGATCTGCAGCTTATGTGCGGGAACAGGCATGATCAGACTAATTTCATCAATGGCTGAGCCTCTTCAGAACCAATCGGCAGGAAGGCCAGACCGACGGCTTCCTCATCAATTGTCAGACGGTAGTCGTCCTGCAATGAAGGGATGATGTTGCTGAGTTTGTTGAGCTGTTCTGATTCAAAACGCGCAAATGAGAAATTTCTGTGCGAGCGTAATTTGTTTTCAAGATCGATGCTGAAAATCACGTCGAGGAAATGACCGTTTCCGTTTGACATTCTCCACTCCTTGCTTTTGCTTGAACGCGATTCGCGTTTTTCAATAACCGTATCATTCATAAGTAATGCCCTCCTTGATTTGACTATGGATATACCATACTCTTGAAGAAAGAGAATTGCAAGCATTTAGTTGCGAAAAATAAGTAAACAATTAAAAATAGGTGTTTTTAATGCTTATATAAGCATAAAGTCCATAAGGATATGCGAAAATAAGGATTGAAACTGGAATATACCAATTTGCTACGATTAAAAAATATTAATTTATTTAATTGCAAGCGCTTTTATTTTCAAGCCTTATGAGATAGAATAAAGGGGTAGGAAAAAGCATCTGGAGGGAAAAAGCATGGATATCATAAAAAAAGAACTCGACAGCTACGATGGTCACAAGGTAACGAAAATTACGCTTGTCAACGATAACGGCGTTGAAATTTCGTGCCTGACGATGGGGGCAATCTGGCAGGAATTTCTTGTTCCGGCAGGAGATTCCAAAAAGAACATGCTCCTGGGTTTTGAACATACTGAAGAATATTATAAGAATTCGCAATGCGTCTGCAAGTCGATTGGACGCGTCGGCGGCCGGATTGCCAACGCCAAGTGCGTCATCAACGGCAGGCAGGTCTCACTTCCTGCAAATGAACACGGGAATACGCTTCATGGCGGATTCCACGGCTTTGATGCATGGAACTGGAACTACACGACTTCACAGAACAAAAACAGTGTCAGCGTCATCTTCCAAAAGAAGATCACGGAGGAAATGGATGGCTTTCCCGGCGATATTCTGGCAACCATCATCTACACGCTGAACAATAACAACAAGGTGACAATCGCATACAGTGCTTTGGGCGGGGAAGTCGACACGCTCTTCAATCCGACGATGCACGTTTACTTCAATCCGAGCGACCGATCCGATTTAAGCACGCTTTCTCTGAAAGTGAACAGCCATGAATTTCTTGATCTTGGCGAACACAACATTCCGACGGGACGCATCCGCGAAGTGGAAGGAACGCCATGCGATTTCCGCGAATTCAGGAATCTTAAGGATGCTGATGAGGAAAAAGGCGGTTTTGACGATGTCTTTGTCGTAAACGAACCAGGACATGCAGCCTTGCCGATTGCCATCCTGCGTGATGAGGAAAGCGGCCGTCAGATTACGATCAATTCGGAAAGAAACGGTCTTGTAATGTACACGATGCCGGAACTTGATGCCGAAATGCGCTTTACCCGCGATGGCGGAGCGCTTGCCAAGCCCGGTGAAGGCGTTGCACTTGAAGCTCAGACGCTTCCTGACGCAATCAATCAGGAGAACTTCGGTGACGTCATCCTGCCTCGCCAGGGAAAGCGCACGTATCGGATTCAGTATGCGTATGACAAGATAAAGTAAAGGTGTGAAGACCAGCCGCCTAACAAGGCGGTAGATAAGGAGGGGCGCGAGCGATCAGCGCAAGCGCAGTCGCGACGCGGCACGAACTTATCATGAGCCTTGTTGCTGGTCTGAGCCCGATTAACAAGGTGTGGAGCCGAACGCCAGAACAATGATTTGAAGTGGCCTGGAAAAATATGTCTCGAACAAAATTCCCGGATGATTTGCAATTAACTGCAAATCATCCGGGAATTTGTTTGTGTATGCGACGTTAAATGTGTGCTTTGACCGCAACCAAGGGCTGCCATTTACGGGCAAATCCCAAAAATCGCCGTTTTGCCCGTAATCCCGCCTTGGAGTCCTGATTGAGCAGGCGATTCTCAGCACTGCATTTAATTCATGTCTCAAAACTGAAA
>NZ_DAIUCE010000007.1:0-20329 GCF_036846325.1 Ligilactobacillus sp.
CTGCAGGAGCCGGTCAATGTCATTACCCCTGAATTGGGATATGGGAATACCGGTGTGGACGGCAGTAAATAAAATTATGAAAGGAAAAGCTATATTCTTTTCTCAAATGCAGTCAAATATACGAAATGGCTACATTTGTTCACATTTTATATAGCAGGGAAAAGATGAATCTTAAAGGAAAGACGGTTTTCGTAACCGGATCTTCTCGAGGCATCGGTGCTGCCTGTGCGGAAGCATTTGCCAGAAAAGGTGCCAACGTAATCGTTAACGGGCGTCACGGCGTAAGTGACGAACTGGTCAGGAAAATTGAGGAAAACGGAGTCGTCTGTAAAACGATCACAGGTGACATCTCCGTTGCAGAAGATGTCAGGAGGATGACGAAAGAGGCTTATGAATCATTTGAAGCAATCGATGTTCTGGTCAATAACGCCGGCATTACGAACGATAAGCTTCTAATCGGCATGAAGGACGAGGATTTCGATTCCGTTGTCAACGTCAACTTGCGCGGAACGTTTTTGATGACGCGTGCGTTTTTGAAGAAAATGTACAAGAAGAAAAGCGGGGCAATCATCAATCTTGCCTCAGTCGTCGGCCTGCACGGAAACGTCGGTCAGGCAAATTATGCGGCTGCAAAGGCCGGCGTAGTCGGTTTGACCAAAACCTGCGCAAAAGAGGGGGCTTTGCGCAATATCAGATGCAACGCGATTGCGCCGGGGATGATTGAAAGCGACATGACCAGTGTATTAAGCGATAAGGTTAAGGAACAAACATTACGGGACATTCCGCTCGAACGTTTCGGCAGGGTTGAAGAAGTTGCTGAAACGGCGGTTTTTCTGGCTGAAAATGATTACATTACGGGCCAGGTGATTCCGGTCGATGGCGGAATGACGATTTAGGAAGGAGTTCATTCATGACAAGAGTTGTAGTTACCGGAATGGGAACAGTTAACCCTTTGGGAAACGATGTTGCCGAATTCAAGGAAAATCTGTTTGCGGGAAAGCTCGGAATTGCTCCTATCACGAAATTTGACGCATCTGAAACAGGGATTACGAATGCCGGTGAAGTCAAGGATTTTGATCCAACGGCAAGAGTCGGCAAGAAGGCCGCCAAACGGATGGATCTTTATTCTCAATATGCAGTTGACACCGCACTTCAGGCAATTGAAGACGCGGGCATAACGGAGGGAAATACTGCTTCTGAAGATATGGGAGTTATTTTTGGATCAGGCATCGGGGGATTGACGACGATTCAGGAACAAGTCATCAAGATGCATGAAAAAGGTCCAAAACGAGTTTCGCCGCTTTTTGTTCCGACAGCAATCGCGAACATGGCTGCAGGAAACATTGCGCTTCGAGTCAAGGCCAAAAACATCTGCACGTCAATTGTGACTGCCTGTTCTTCCGGAACGAATTCGATTGGCGAAGCATATCGTCAGATTAAGGAAGGCAGGGCAAAGGTAATGCTGACCGGTGGTGCCGAAGCTTCGGTAAATGAAATCGGAATTGCCGGATTTGCGGCATTGACGGCACTGTCTGATCAAGTGGATCCGACCAGGGCTTCGATTCCGTTTGACAGGGAACGCTCTGGATTTGTCATGGGCGAAGGCTCAGGCTGTCTTGTTTTGGAAGAATTAGAACATGCAAAGGCACGCGGTGCGAGAATCATTGCCGAAATGGTCGGTTATGGCAGCACCTGCGACGCATATCACATGACGGCGCCTGATCCGACCGGAGAAGGGGCTGCGCGTGCGATGCAGCAGGCAATCGATGAAGCCGGAATCAATCCGGAAGACGTCGGATACGTCAATGCTCACGGGACGGCAACCAAGGCAAATGATGCCGGAGAAGCCAGGGCAATCAACCTGGTCTTCAAGGATTATCAGGTTCCCGTCAGCTCAACCAAGTCCATGACGGGGCATCTGCTTGGTGCTGCCGGTGCAGTTGAAGCCTGTGCAACGATTCTTTCCTTGCAAAATGGCAGGTTACCTGTCAATATAGGAATGACGACTCAAGATGAAGAGTGTAACGTTAACGTTGTAACAAAAGATAAGGAATCAGCCCCTGATCTTGAGTATGCGATCAGCAACTCATTAGGCTTTGGCGGGCACAATGCCGTTGTGGCATTCAGAAAATGGAGTGAATGATTTTGTTGGACTTTAATGATATTCAAAAATTAATGGATGAATTCAACGGTTCTGACATGCGTGAACTGGAAATCACTAGCGAGGGGTTTCACATTCATTTAAGCAAGAATGAAGTTTCCTTCGAAAAACCGGCGATTGCCAGAGCCGGCAGCGAAAAGCCGGCAATCGAAGCTGTTGAGGACGTTTCCGTTTCGGAAAAAGGCCAGGCGTCTGAAAAAGACGACGGAAAGGCAATCAAGGCCCCGATGGTCGGGACGATCTATCTTAAGCCCGAACCGGACAAGGATCCGTACGTGACTGAAGGAATGCGCGTTCACAAGGGCGATATCGTCTGCATCATCGAAGCGATGAAGATGATGACCGAAATTAAAAGCGACCTTGATGGAGTTGTTTCTGAAGTTCTGGTCGAAAACGAAGATCTTGTCGAATTCGATCAGCCACTATTCAAAGTTACGGAGGGCTAGGCATGGTTGTTTTAGATTCAACACAAATTCAAGAAATCATCCCTCATCGATATCCGATGCTTCTGATTGACCGCGTTGATGAGCTTGAACCTGGTAAAAGGGCGGTCGCAACGCGCAACGTGACGATTCATGAAGAAGTGTTCAACGGACATTTTCCTGACAATCCGGTCATGCCTGGTGTATTGATTGTTGAGGCGCTTGCTCAGACCGGCGCCGTTGCATTGCTTTCGATGCCTGAATTCAAGGGCAAGACGGCTTATTTTGGCGGCATTCGTCAGGCAAAATTCAGAAAAGTCGTCCGCCCCGGCGATACGTTGAGACTTGAGGTTACGTTGGACAAAATCAGGAACAACATAGGGACAGGCAAGGCTGAAGCAACGATTGACGGAAAAAGGTGCTGCAGTGCAGAGCTGACGTTTATGATCGGATAACAAGAGGTAGGTAAAGCGATGTTTTCAAAAGTTTTAGTAGCCAATCGCGGCGAAATTGCGGTTCGGATCATTCGCTCCTTAAAGGAGCTCGGGATAAAATCGGTGGCAATCTACTCAACCGTTGACCGTGAGAGCCTGCATGTTCAGCTGGCTGATGAGGCCGTTTGCGTCGGCTCGGCCAAACCGCAGGATTCTTATTTGAACATGAAGAATATTCTGGCGGCGGCAATCGGGACCGGGGCTCAGGCAATTCACCCCGGATTTGGTTTTCTTTCTGAAAACAGCCGTTTTGTCGAGATGTGTGAAAGCTGCGGAATTACTTTCATTGGCCCGAAATCAGAAACGATTTCGCTGATGGGAAACAAGGCCAATGCCAGAATCCAGATGCAGCAAAGCGGCGTTCCCGTCATTCCGGGGAGCAAGGGCTTTATCAGCGACGTTGAAGAAGCCAGGGAAATCGCCGGAAAAGTCGGATACCCGGTTTTGCTGAAGGCAGCGGCCGGTGGCGGCGGCAAGGGAATCAGAAGGGTCAACAATGAAGAAGAGCTTACGAATGCCTATGAGGAGGCCAGGCGTGAAGCTTTGAGCGCATTCGGCGATTCCAGGATGTATCTTGAAAAAATCATGGAAAACGTCAAGCATATCGAAGTCCAGGTCTTCAGAGACGAATTCGGTCATTCCGTGTATTTTCCCGAGCGCGACTGCTCGATTCAGCGAAACAAGCAGAAGATGATTGAAGAAAGTCCATGTTCTCTCGTTACGCCCGAGCAAAGGAAGCAGCTTGGCGAGATTGCGGTTCGCGCCGTCGATGCGATTGATTACAGGAATACCGGCACGATCGAGTTTCTGATGGACAGGAATCACAGGTTCTACTTTATGGAAATGAATACCAGAATTCAGGTTGAGCATACCGTGACCGAAATGGTGACGGGCGTTGATCTTGTCAAGGCACAGGTCAGGGTGGCTTCGGGAGAGCCTCTTCCGTTCAGGCAAGAGGACATCAAGCTGTTGGGCAGCGCAATCGAATGCCGCATCAACGCTGAAGATCCTGCAAGAAATTTCATGCCGTCAATCGGCAGAATCAACTACTTGTACTTCCCGGTCGGAAACCTGGGGATGAGAATCGATTCCGACCTTTATGCCGGAACTGAAATCTCTCCTTATTATGATTCGATGATTGCCAAGGTGATTGCTCTTGGACATGATCGCCATGAAGCGGTCGAAAAAGTCAAGCGCCTGTTGATGGAAATGATCATTTCAGGCATTACGATCAACCGCGATTTTCATCTGGCAATCCTGGAGGATCCTGAATTTTTGAGCGGAAAGACGACGACCGATTATTTGGAACGCGTCTTTTTGCCAAAATGGAAGCGAAGTGAAGAGAATGCAACTGTTTAATGAACTCAAGACGTTGGGACAAAGACACGTCAAGGCTGATAAAAAGGCAATGGCAAGGGTTCCTGACGGGATGTGGGTCGAATGTCCCAAATGCGGACATCCGATCTATCACAAAGATTTTGATTGTTACAAGGAATGTCCCGAATGCAGCTACGGCTTTCGAATGCGGGCCAGAGAACGGCTGTCATGGCTGGTTGACGAATTCGAGGAAACGGACGGAAATCTGCAGACGACAGACCCGTTGAATTTTCCTGATTATGATGAAAAGCTTGCCAAGGGAAAGAAGAATTCGGGGATAAATGAATCTGTTTTGAGCGGAATCGCAAAAATCAACAGGCAAAAATTCGCGCTCGGAATAATGGATCCGTACTTCGTAATGGGTTCGCTTGGAACCGTAGCCGGCGAGAAATTGACGCGCCTGTTTGAAACAGCGGTTTCACAAAAGCTTCCGGTGGTTGTTTTCACGGCCTCTGGCGGTGCCAGAATGCAGGAAGGAATTTTTTCCTTGATGCAAATGGCGAAGGTTTCCCAAGCGGTTAAAAAGCACAGCGATTGCGGCTTGCTGTATGTCAGCGTGCTGACGGATCCGACAACGGGCGGTGTGACGGCAAGCTATGCGATGCAGGGAGACATTATCCTGGCTGAGCCGCATGCTCTGGTCGGTTTTGCCGGCAAGCGGGTAATTGAGCAGACGATGCACCAGAGGATTCCCGATGATCTTCAAAGCGCTGAAACGCTGCAAGGGAACGGCTTTGTTGATGCCATTGTCAAACGGCATGACGAAAAGAAGATGCTTGAAAAGATTCTGATGATGCACGAGAGAGCGGGTGAATGATTGAAATTGAAAAAAGAGAAAACGGCCGCTCAGATTGTCGCCTTGTCCAGAGCACCGGAAAAAATAACGACTTCGGAGCTGATAAAGGGCTTGTTCGCAGATTTTATCGAATTTCACGGCGATCGTAATTATCAAGATGATCAGGCAATCGTTGCCGGAATCGGAACGTTCAAAAAGAAGCCAGTAACGATAATTGCGACCGATAAGGGCGTTTCACCCAGGGAACGAGTTGCCAAGAATTTCGGATGTCCGTCTCCCGGCGGCTACAGGAAGGCATTGCGTCTGGCAAAGCAGGCAGAGAAATTCAATCGACCTGTGATTGCATTCGTCAATACGTCAGGTGCGTATCCGGGAAGGAGTGCAGAAGAACATGGACAGGGGGAAGCAATCGCCCGCAATCTGTTGGAATTTTCAACCTTGAAAGTGCCCTTTGTCACTGTTATCTTTGGCGAAGGCGGAAGCGGCGGAGCATTGGCGCTTGCTTGCGGAGACGAAGTCTGGATGCTTGAAAACAGCATGTACTCTGTTCTGTCTCCTGAAGGCTTTGCATCGATTCTGTGGAAAGACAGCAGGCGAAGCGATGAAGCCTGTGAAGTCATGCAGCTTACTCCTGAATCCCTGCTTGAAAATGACGTGATTGAAGGAATCATTCCTGAACATCGCAGCCATCGTCAAACAATTGCCGAAATCGCAAAAGTACTGGATGAAAGACTGCAGACACTTGAAAAATTGACGCCGGAACAGCTGCTCAGCAAGAGGCATTCGCGTTTCCGGAAATTTTAGAGAAAGAGATGAGTTAAAGTGGGAAATTTGTTGGAAGGCAAGAAGATTCTCGTAATGGGCGCTGCAAATCGTCGTTCGATTGCATGGGGCTGTGCTTCAGTCATGCAGGAACAAGGCGCTCAATTAATATACACGTACCAAAATGAACGCTTGAAGAAGAGTCTGCTCAAACTTGTCGGCGATGAAGACCGCTTGGTTGAGTGCGACGTTTCAAGCGACGAAAGCATTCAGGAAGCCTTTTCAATCGTCAGGGAACGTTTCGGGACAATTGACGGCATCGTTCATGCGATTGCATTTGCACCAAAGCAGGAGCTTGAAGGCAATATTTTGAATTCGACCCGCAGTGGCTTTGCCCAGGCATTGGATGTTTCGAGCTATTCTTTTCTGGCTGTTGCGAAGTTTGCGGTTGAAAAAGAACTTCTTAATGAAAATGCAAGTCTTGCAACTTTGACGTACATGGGTTCAACTCGTGCCATCCCAAGCTACAATACGATGGGAGTTGCAAAGGCTGCCCTTGAGGCTGAAATGCGTTATATGGCACGCGATCTCGGTGCACAGGGAATCAGAGTCAACGCAATCTCGGCAGGGGCCGTCAAGACTCTGGCTGTTACAGGAATCAAGGATCATTCCAAGCTGCTCGACATGTCGCAGGACCGCGCAGTTGACTGCGTGTCAGTGACAACATCGCAAATAGGCGGGATGTGCGCATTTTTGATGAGCGATCTTTCGACAGGAGTTGTCGGAGACGTATTGTACGTGGATAAAGGCGTTCATTTGATTTAAAAAATTGATTCAGACAAATGAAAAATTGCATGCGGAGCCGAGTTTTTCTTGGCTCTTTTTTGAACATCGACAGGCAAAAGCCTTGTTAAAATCTGTTCAGATTAGTAAAATATAGATTGTGGTACCTTGAGATGAAAGGCAGATTGAAGGACTCAAGTCAAAATTTTGAAAGAAGGGAGCGCGGGATACCGTGGTTCGCCACGCCTCGTATTGGGGGCATCTCGCCCAGATATCAATGAATAATACTGAACAACAGGCACTGTTTATCATTTTTGGCGGAACGGGGGATTTGGCACAAAGAAAATTGTACCCGTCGCTTTTCAACTTGTACAAGCGCGGCTATTTGAAAAATCATTTTGCCGTTATCGGGACGGCCCGCCGCCCCTGGACGGATGAACATTATCATGAAGTAATCAAGGAATCGATTGCGGGGATGTACGATGATGAAGCGCAGGCCGATGATTTTGCAGGGCATTTCTACTATCAGTCGCATAACGTAAACGATACGAATCATTATGTCACGCTTCGGGATCTGGCAGACAGGCTTGATGAAAAATACGGCTTGTGCGGAAATCGCCTGTATTACCTGGCAATGTCGCCGCGCTTTTTCGGGACAATCTGCGAGCACTTGAAGACGCAGGAAATCATCACCAGGAACGGTTATAATCGTGTCGTCGTCGAAAAGCCGTTCGGGCATGATTATGAAAGTGCCAAGGCATTGAACGATGAAATCGCTTCTGTTTTTCCTGAGCAGGACGTTTTTCGAATCGATCACTATCTCGGCAAGGAGATGGTGCAGAACATCCTGGCGGTTCGTTTTGGAAACAGCATGTTCAATGCGATGTGGAACAATCGTTACATCAGCAATATTCAGATTACTTTAAGCGAAGCGCTCGGCGTTGAGGAACGGGCCGGGTATTATGAAACGTCCGGGGCATTGCGTGATATGGTTCAGAATCATATTCTGCAGATCGTGACCCTTTTGACGATGAATGCGCCCGTTTCCTATTCCGCAGAAGATATTTCCAGAGAAAAGATTAATGCTTTGAAATCTCTAAAAGTTTACGATGCTGAGGAGATCAAGGAGAATTTTGTCCGGGGACAATACGGCAAGGGCGCTGGCTTGAAGGCATACCGGGATGAGGATCAGGTCGCTTCTGATTCGATGACGGAAACGTTTGTTGCCGGCAAGCTTGCGGTCGAGAACATGGATTTTGCCGGCGTGCCGATCTATATCAGAACGGGCAAGCGCATGAAGGAAAAGGCAACCAGAATCGATGTCGTCTTCAAGCAAATGCCGGTGGTCGTTTTTAAGGACAGCTGCCTTAAAAGTGATGTTTTGACGATCAACGTCGACCCTGAACCGGGAATTTCGATTCAGCTGAATACCAAAAAAGTCGGTCAGAACTTTGATACTGAATCGATTGACATCGGATACAGTCTCAGCGATGAGCAAAAAGCAGAGATGCCTGAAGCGTATGAACGCCTGATCCTGAATGCTCTTCGCGGCGAAACGATGAATTTTGCCCGTTGGGACGAACTTTCATATTCATGGAAGTTTCTTGATTCAATCAGAAGGGCATGGGACGATGAAGAACTTTCGGTCGACGCCTTTCCGAATTATGCATGCAAGACGATGGGACCGGAGGCTTCCGATGAATTGCTTGAAAAAGACGGAAATCATTGGGAATTTTAGCAATTGCTGCCGTCAGCTTAAATAGTTTACAAAAGACATCGGATTTGTGTCCGATGTCTTTTTGATTATTCAAAAAAGACAACTCGGCTTAAGTATCCAGTACATATGTTTGCTTTTCCGAGTGGGATTAATGTATAATTTAAGTAACGGACAGGAGGAGTTTTCATGGCTCGCAAAATCATTCATGTCGATATGGATTGCTTTTATGCCTCGATTGAAGTAAGAGACAATCAGAATCTGGCAGGCAAGCCGGTGGTGATTGCAAGAGATCCCAGGCATTCAGGCGGCAAGGGGGTCGTTTCAACGGCTAACTATATTGCAAGAGCTTTTGGAGTTCATTCGGCAATGAATGCAAACGATGCACTGAATCTTTGCCCGGACGCAGTTTTCGTGACGCCAGACTTCAATAAATATCGCCGGGTTTCAAAAGAGATTCATGAAATTTTCCATGAATATACTGATAAGGTTGAGCCGATTGCATTTGATGAAGCATATCTTGATGTGACGGAGTGCAAGCTTGGATTGAAATCAGCAACGGTGATTGCGCATCTGATTCAGCAGGAAATTTTTGAAAAGACCGGTCTGACCTGTTCGACAGGAATATCGTATAATAAATTCTTGGCCAAGCTTGCTTCAGATTATGCCAAGCCGGTCGGGATGACGCTTGTCCGTGAGGATGAGGCACTGGATTTCCTGTTGCCGCTGAAAATTGAAAAATTCAGAGGCATCGGCAGGAAAACCGTGATCAAAATGCACGAATTGGGAGTTTATAACGGGTACGATCTTTACAGACTTTCAGAGTTGAATCTGATTCACTATTTTGGTAAAATGGGACACTTTTTCTATGAACAGGTCAGAGGAATCGATGACAGGGAAGTTGAATGGCAGAGGGAACGAAAGTCCTTTGGAGTTGAACGGACATTCAACATGCCGCTTGTTTCAAATGAAGAAATAGATGCGCAGCTCAAGTGGACGGCGCAAAAACTGGCAGATGATCTGAAACGGGCGCAAAAACATGGAAAAACACTGGTAGTCAAGGTTCGAAACTCTGAATTTGAAACAAAAACAAAGCGGATGACTCTGGCTGACTACTTCCAAAACGATGCGGCAACGATTGCGTATTACGGGCGCCAGCTGCTTGACGAACTCTATTCTGAAGGCGAGTCAATTCGCTTGATGGGGCTTTCGATGACGTCGATTGATTCGATTGAGTATGAAAACATCACTTTGGATTTGTTTGGACGAAACGACGTGCATAATGACTGAAAGACGTGTTATACTGAATAGTTGGCAACAGAATGCGAGGAAATTAAACATGACAATCGAAGAAGAAATCATCAGTAAAATTAAAGAATTTGACAAAATCATCATTCACCGTCATCAGAATGCAGATCCCGATGCATTGGGATCCCAGGGCGGACTGGCTGAAGTCATCAAGGCAGCTTTTCCTGAAAAATCGGTCAAAGTCGTTGGTGATGACGTTGAAGGGCTCAAGTGGATCCTGACTGAAGATAAAGTTCTGGATGAGGAGTATGCGGATGCGCTGGTAATCGTGACCGATACCGCCAATACCCCGCGGATTGACGATGAACGGTACGATAATGGAAAATACCTGATCAAGATTGACCATCATCCGAATGATGATGTATACGGAGACCTTGTTTTGGTCAGACCCGAAGCATCCAGCTGCTCCGAGATCATCGTTGATCTCGTCAACGCTTCTGACGGTGAACTCAGATTGACGAAAGAAGCCGCAAGGAGACTTTATGCCGGCATTATCGGTGATACGGGCAGGTTCATGTATGATTGCACTACGCCGCACACGATGCGCGTTACGGCTCAGTTGCTGGAACAGGGAATCGATGCTGCGCTGGAGAACCGTAAAATGGATGAAATCAACGTAGCTGAAGCAAGACTTTCAGCCTATGTCTATCAGAATCTTCAGATCACGGAACATCACGCCGCATACGTCATCATTAAAAATGCGGTTTTAGCAGAACTGGGCGCAGAGGACAGCGGAACTGCGCACGTTGTTTCACTTCCCGGAAGAATTGAGGGAATTCTTTGCTGGACGATTTTTGCTGAGCAGGAAGACGGAACGTATCGTTTGCGAATTCGTTCCAAAAAGCCCGTAATCAACGAATTGGCCAAAGAATACGGCGGCGGCGGACATCCGCTGGCAAGCGGAGCCAGACTGGACGATGAGGGCGGAATTCCGGGCTTTGTCGAAAAGCTTGATGAAGTAGCCGCAAAATGCACGGAGGAAGAATAATGACACAAACATTTGCACAATTTGGTTTTAAGCCGTTCATTGATGCGGCTTTGAAGGAGATTGGCTTTAAAGAGCCGACAGAAGTTCAGTCGCGTCTGATTCCCTTGATTTTAAAGGGGAGGAGCGTCGTCGGACAGTCTCAGACGGGAAGCGGCAAGACGCACACTTTCCTGCTGCCGATTTTTCAAAAGGTTGATCCGGAGCTGACGGAAGTTCAGGCCGTCATTACGACGCCCAGTCGTGAGTTGGCATATCAGATTTATGATGCTGCCAGGCAGATTGCAAAACACAGCGAAAAGGAAATACTGGTGCATAATTACGTTGGCGGAACGGACAAGCAGCGCCAGATTGAAAAACTTGAGCACAGGCAGCCGCAAATCGTCATCGGTACGCCGGGACGAGTGCTGGATTTGATGAAATCGCAGGCGCTTGACGTTCACAATGCATCCGTTTTGGTGGTCGATGAAGCTGACATGACGCTTGATCTTGGCTTTTTGAAAGAAACGGACGCAATTGCGTCTGCGATGCCGAAAGAATTGCAGATGATGGTCTTTTCGGCAACGATTCCCGACAAGCTTAAGCCGTTTTTGAGGAAGTACATGACCGATCCCGTAGTTGAAGTCGTTGAAAACAGGAACGTCATCAGCCCGACGATTGACAACTGGCTGGTTTCAACGAAGGGACGCGACAAAAATCAACTGATCTATCAGCTTTTGACGATGGGCCAGCCCTATCTGGCACTTGTCTTTGCCAATACCAAGGAGCGCGTGGATGATCTGACGAGATACTTGCGTTCCCAGGGACTGCGAGTTGCAAAGATTCACGGCGGAATTCCTCCCAGAGAACGCAAGCGAACGATGCGCGAAATTCAAAATATGGAATATCAATTCGTGGTGGCAACGGATCTGGCAGCCCGCGGCATTGATATTGAGGGCGTTTCACAGGTCATCAATGACGATATTCCGGAAGATCTCGAATTCTTCATTCATCGCGTCGGCCGAACGGGGCGCAACGGCATGGAAGGAACGGCAATTACGCTGTATGCTCCAAGCGAAGACAAGATGATTGCCGAATTGGAAGATCTTGGCATTTCCTTTAAGGAAAAGAAACTTTCAAACGGAGAACTCATCGATTCCTATGATCGCAATCGTCGTTTCAAACGCAGAACAAGGAGCAGCAAGCTTGATCCGAAAATTGTCGGAATGGTTAAAAAGGAAAAGAAGAAACGCAAGCCTGGTTATAAGAACAAAATCAAACGCGCAATCAAGCGAGATGAACAGCAGAAGAGAAAACTTGCGCGCAGACAGGAAATGCGCAATGCCAGGAAAGGAAACAGACAGTTTTAATCGTTGCTTGACATTTTGGCGAATATTTTCTATACTTTGAAAAGTAATCGGGACATGTCCGGACGCATTTCACGTCCAAGAGAGGGCTTGGAAGCTGTGAAAGCCCGTCTGAATCGTCTGGATGCTCCCCGATGATGAATTACGAATAAAACGTGCTCACGTTAATTGGGCAATTAAGAGGTAAACGATGAAGCATCGTTGCAATCGGGGTGGTACCGCGCAGACAGCGTCCCCGTTGGCAACGGTGTTTTTTGCTTTCAGAAAGGATTTTTTAACGATGAAGGAATTATCTAGCGCACAAGTGCGTCAAATGTATCTGGATTTCTTTAAGGGCAAGGGGCATGATGTGATGAAGAGTGCCCCGCTCGTACCGCATGATGATCCGACTCTTCTCTGGATCAACTCAGGTGTTGCGACAATGAAGAAGTATTTTGACGGAACGGTCGTACCAAAGAACCATCGCATCACGAGCTCGCAAAAGTCAATCAGAACGAACGATATTGAAAACGTCGGCCATACTGCACGCCACCATACGCTGTTTGAAATGCTCGGAAACTTTTCCGTTGGCGACTACTTCAAAAAAGAAGCCATTACCTGGGCATGGGAACTTTTGACAAGCGAAGAATGGTTTGACATGGATCCTGAAAAACTCTACGTGACGGTTTATCCAAAGGATTCCGCCGCTCGTGAATGCTGGAAGGAAGTCGGCGTCGAAGACAGTCATATCTATGAAGCAGAAGACAACTTCTGGGATATCGGCGAAGGCCCGTCCGGCCCTGATTCTGAAATTTTCTATGATCGCGGTCAGGAAATGAACAACGTTTCAGAAGATGATCCTGAAAATTATCCCGGTGGGGAAAATGAACGCTATCTTGAAATCTGGAACATCGTGTTCTCTGAATTCAACCATAAGCCTGACGGAACTTATGAACCGCTTCCGCACAAGAACATTGATACGGGCATGGGTCTTGAACGTGTCGTTTCCGTTTTCCAGCATGCCAGGACAAACTTTGAAACGGATTTGTTCATGCCGATTATCGATGAAACTGCCAGGATGGCAAAAGGAGACGTTCATTACGGTGACGATGCCGAAAAAGACATTTCGTTCAAGGTTATTGCAGACCACGCGCGTGCGGTGACGTTCGCAATCGGTGATGGCGCACTCCCTTCAAACGAAGGCCGCGGATACGTTATTCGTCGTCTGATTCGTCGTGCCGTCATGCACGGCCAGAAACTCGGCATCGAAGGAGCATTCCTCTACAAACTGGTTCCGGTCGTCGGCAAGATTATGGAATCCGCATATCCCGAAGTTCTGGAGCAGGCTGAGTATATCCAAAAAGTCATCCGCAACGAAGAGGATCGCTTCAATGAAACGCTCAAGGACGGCGTTGGCCTGCTTGAAGACCTTATTTCAGAGACAAGGGAAAAGGGCGAAACGAAACTTGCCGGATCGGGCGTATTCAAGCTCTATGATACTTATGGATTCCCGTTGGAATTGACAAAGGAAATTGCTGCCGATCAAGGTCTTGATGTCGATAAGGCAGGCTTTGATGAAGAAATGCAAAAACAAAAGGAACGTGCAAGAGCTGCTCGCGGCAATGCCAAGTCAATGGGCGTTCAGAACGGATTGTTGACTGACATCAAGACGCCAAGTGAATATGTCGGGTACGAAAGACTTGCCGCAGACGGTGTCTTGAAAGATATTATCGTTGACAACAAGCTTGTTGACGTCGTGTCCGAGGGCGAAGCACAGGTCATCTTTGACAAGACGCCGTTTTATGCCGAAATGGGCGGACAGGTTGCCGACAAGGGCATCATCAAAAATGAAGACGGCAAAGTCGTGGCTGAAGTCAAGGACGTTCAGCATGCACCTAATGGTCAGAACATGCACACGCTCAGGGTTTTGGCAGAAATGAAGAAGAATGCGAAATATCGCCTGGAAGTAAACGTTGAATTCCATGACAAGGTCAAGAAGAATCATACTGCAACCCATTTGCTTGATCAGGCTTTGCGGGACGTTTTAGGCGAGCATACGCATCAGGCCGGATCGCTTGTTGAACCAAACTATTTACGTTTCGATTTTACCAAGATGGGGGCAACGACTCCTGAAGAACTTGAAAAAGTTGAAAAGATCGTCAACGAGAAAATCTGGGCAAACATGCCGGTCGAAACGGTCGTGACGGATATCGAATCGGCCAGGAAGCTTGGCGCAATTGCGCTCTTTACCGAAAAGTACGGGGATACCGTACGCGTTGTCAAGGCAGGCAACTATTCAATGGAATTCTGCGGAGGCAATCACGTTGACAATACGAACGAAATCGGCTTGTTCAAGATCGTTTCCGAATCCGGCGTCGGCGCAGGTGTTCGCCGAATCGAAGCCGTGACGTCAAAAGAGGCATTCGAGTACTTGGAACACCGCAATGCTCTTCTGAAGGAAACCGCAGCTGAAATGAAGGTTGCGCAAATCAAGGAAATTCCGCACAAGGTCCAAGGACTGCAGGAGCAAATCAAGGAGCTTGAAAACAAGGTGTCTGCACTTGAGGACAAGTTTGCGAGTCAACAGGCAGAAGACGTCTTCAAGAACGTCCGGACTGTTGCCGGCAGGACTCTGATCGCTGCTGCGGTTAAGGTTTCCGGCATGAATCAGCTGCGTTCCCTGGCAGACCAATGGAAGGAAAAGGAGCTTTCCGACGTTCTTGTTTTAGGTTCTTCATCCGGGGACAAGGTCAACTTGATCGTTGCTGTTTCTGATGATGCCATCAAGGCCGGAATCAAGGCCGGTGATTTGATCAAGGCGATTGCTCCGCTTGTCGGCGGCGGTGGTGGCGGTCGTCCGAACCTCGCACAGGCCGGTGGCAAGAAACCCGAAGGATTGCCTGAAGCATTGAAGGCAGCAGAAAAATGGCTTGCTGAAAAATAGTCATCTAAAGGGACAGGGTCAAACCTGGCCCTTTTTTGTGATGTTTATGTAAGTGTTTTCCAAAATTTTGATTACGATTCGTTTACAATAAGATTTATTGATTGTGACATTATGAATTGTCTAGTAAAATAGAGTTGATGAATAGATCCGCGGAGGTGTTAGAGATGAGTTCGTTGGATAAGACAATGTACTTCAATTTTGAAGATAATAATCAAAAAGATGTTCGTGAGACGCTTGAAACCGTCTATGATGCTTTGGAGAAAAAGGGATACAACCCGATTAATCAGATCGTCGGATATCTTCTTTCGGGTGACCCGGCCTATATTCCGCGGCTCAATGATGCCCGAAATCTAATCAGAAGGCATGAACGTGATGAAATTATTGAAGAATTGGTACGTTCATATCTTGATAAGGAGGATAAATAGTGGCGCGACTAATGGGACTTGATGTTGGTTCAAGGACGGTCGGCATAGCCGTCAGCGATGAGCTTGGATGGACTGCGCAAGGTGTTGAGATCATCAAAATCAACGAAGAAGAAGCGGTTTTTGGGATTGAGCGAGTCGGGGAGCTTGTTGAAGAATACGACGTTTGCGGTTTTGTTCTGGGACTTCCGAAAAACATGAACAATACTCTCGGTCCGCGTGCTGAGGCTTCAAAAGCATACGGAGAGCTTCTGGCTGAAACGTTCGGCCTGCCGATTGATTTCCAGGATGAACGGCTGACGACCGTCGAAGCTGAAAGGATGCTGGTCGAGCAGGCTGATGCTTCAAGAAGGAAACGCAAGAAGGTTATCGATAAGCTGGCTGCAAGTCTTATTTTGCAAAACTATCTGGACGCTTCCGGAAAACTTATGGCAGAAATTAAGAAATGAGGTAACGTGCATGAGCGCATACGAAGAACAATATATTACTGTATCAGATGACAACGGCAATGAAACGCTTTACGAAGTTTTGTTCACGTTTGATTCCGAGGATTATGGCAAGTCATACATTTTATTGATTCCTGCCGGTTCAGAACCGGGAGATCAGGTTGACGTTCTTGCCTATTCCTTTGATTCCGAAGCAGAAGGCGACGATGTTGACTTGAATGAAATTGAAAGCGATGAAGAATGGGACATGGTCGAAGGCGTTTTGGACACGTTTTTGAATGACGAGAACATGCAATAGGAATTTGAGCGAGGGTCAATGCTGGCACTCGCTTTTTTTACGGGCATTGAATTTCGCATTCGCACAAGGGTTGTGATAAAATTAAGGAAGGTACAGCCTGAAAGGCTTTGTGACAATATTTTATGAGGTGAAATCGATGTCTGATATAAAGAGACGGTTCAAGATTAAGCTTGGCGGAAACGAATATACGATTATCGGAAACACGACCCCAAAAAAGATGGACGCGGTTTCCAGACTGCTTAATGAACAACTGGAAGAGATTTCCAGACAGATGCCGTCGTTATCAACTGAAAAGGCAGCAGTGCTTCTGGCAGTCAACGCAATGTCAGATTGTCTTGAAAAGCAGGAAGAACTTGATAGATTAAAGGAAGAGAAAGGAAGCAAATGAGTGTTTCGCTGATCATTGTCCTATTACTGATAATAGCATATCGGGCAGGAGCCAGGAGAGGATTGGTTCAAACAGTCGTGAATGTCGTCGGTTACGTTGCGGTCACTTTTGCCGCCGGTTTTCTGGCACATGCATACGGACCGGTTTTTGCAGAGAAGATGCCTCAGATTACTGATGAAGAAAACGGATTCCTGGCAGTTGCCGGGATCAATCTCAACAGTGCATTTTATCAGATCATGCTGTTTTGGATCTTTGCAATCGGTCTGGGAATCGTCTTTCGAATGGTTTCCGGTTCGCTCGGGATTTTTACGAAAATGCCCGTTGTTTCATCGGTTAACCGGATTCTGGGCGGACTGGCATCTTTTTTAATGATGTACGCCGTCATCTTTTTTGCGTTGCTTTTCGCCGGTTCCTGGCCAAATGCAGGGGTGAGAAATTCAGTCGATGACTCAACGGTTGCTAGGTTTATCTTGAACAAGACGCCCGGTTTATCTGAAAAGATAATTTCCGACTGGCTTCCGGCAAAGGACGTCTGATTTATGAAAGGAGTTTTCCGTGAACGAAAAGGGTTTAAGAACGCTTGAATACGATAAGGTCAAGAATATGCTGCTGGCGTATGCAACGACCGAAATGGGGAGAAACATGGTTTTTGAGCTGACCCCGTCGTCTGATTGTGAATGGATCGAACAAGCGTTGGATGAAACAAAGGATGGGGCTGACGTATTGAGACTCAAGGGCGGAATTCCGATTCCGAAACTTGAATCCGTAAAAAAACATTTAAAGAGACTTGACATCGGTGCTTCGCTCAGTGCCAGAGAACTTGCTGAAGTAGGACGCGTTTTGCGCGTTACGAATGAAACGAAGCGGTTCTTTCGCGATCTTGAAGCGGATGAGACTGAACTGAATCATCTTTATGATGAGGCAGACATGCTGGAGACGCTTCCTGACGTATCAGGACGTTTGCTGATGTCGATTGAAAATGACGGACACGTAACGGATGAGGCTTCGTCGCTTTTGGCAAGTCTGAGACGTCAGATTACGACGACGGAAGGAGAAATCAGAAACCGGCTTGGTAATTTCGTACGGGGAAAGTCTTCAAAATATCTGAGCGATTCGCTGGTCACGATCAGAAACGAACGCTACGTTATTCCCGTTAAGGCAGAATATAAGAATGCCTTTGGCGGAATCGTTCATGACCAAAGCTCTTCCGGTCAGACGTTGTTCATCGAACCGAAGGAAATAGTTGAGCTGAATAACCGTCTGCGTCAGCAGCAGATTGCTGAAAAAGAGGAAATCAAGCGGATTCTTGAAGAATTATCCGAACTGATTGCTCCTTATACTGAAGAAATTGAAAACAACGCCAGGATTCTGGGCAAATTTGATTTCATAAATGCAAAGGCGAAGCTTGCGCATGATCTGAAAGCAACTCAGCCGTTGATTTCAAGAGAAAATGACGTCTATCTTCGACAGGTATGGCATCCTTTGCTTGATTCAAAGAAGGCCGTTCGAAACGATATCGCAATCGGCAGGGATTATCAGGCAATCGTGATTACCGGTCCGAATACCGGTGGTAAGACAATCACGCTCAAAACGCTCGGACTGGTCAGCATGATGGGACAGTCCGGCTTGTTTATCCCTGCATTTGAAAACAGCCGAATCGGCGTATTCGATGATATTTTTGCTGATATCGGCGATGAGCAGTCGATTGAGCAGAGCTTGTCGACGTTTTCGTCGCATATGACAAACACCGTCGAAATTTTGAATAACATTGATGAACGTTCGCTGGTTTTGTTTGATGAGCTTGGGGCCGGGACCGATCCTCAGGAAGGTGCTGCATTGGCAATTGCGATTCTGGATGCAGTCGGTGCCAAGGGAAGCTATGTTGTTGCAACGACCCATTATCCGGAACTTAAGGCATACGGCTATGAGCGCCCGCAGACGATCAATGCTTCAATGGAGTTTGACGCTGAAACGCTCAAGCCGACGTATCATCTGCTGATCGGCATTCCGGGACGAAGCAATGCCTTTGACATTTCCAGACGACTTGGACTTGATGATGCAATTGTTGAGGCGGCAAGGCAGCTGACGGACCAGGACAGTCAGGATTTGAACGAAATGATTGCTGACCTTGTTCAAAAGCGTCATGAAGCAGAAGAGGAGAAGGCAAGGTTTAAAAAGTACCTTGATGAATCCGAAAAGCTTCATGCTGATTTGGAAAAGGGTTATGAGACCTATGTTCGTGAACGTGACAACATGGTCGAGACCGCCAAGAGGAAAGCTAACGAAATCATTGAAAATGCCCGGAGAGAGTCAGAAGAGATAATTTCCGAACTGCACAAAATGAAACAAAGCGGAGCATCTTCAATTAAGGAAAATGAGCTGATTGATGCTAAATCGCGTTTGAATGCTCTTGAACAGCCGATAATGCTCAAAAAGAACAAAGTGCTGCAGCGTGCCAGGAAACAGCAGGAATTTCATGAAAATGACGATGTGCTCGTCAAGACATACGGACAACGCGGCGTGTTGACGAAACGCCTCGGAAAGCACGAATGGGAAGTTCAGCTTGGAATTTTGAAAATGAAAATCGATGAAGCCGATCTTGAGAAGATAAAGGTTGAAGAAAACAGCAGGCGCGGAGCCGGAACCGTTCTTAAGTCGTCCGGGACGAGTCATGTTTCGCCTCAGCTCGATCTCAGGGGACAGCGATACGAAGAAGCAATGGTCAACGTTGACCGCTACATGGATGCTGCAATTCTTGCAGGCTATCCATCGGTTACGATTGTTCATGGCAAAGGGACTGGTGCCTTGCGCCAGGGAATCATCAAATATCTGCAGCAGCATCGTTCCGTCAAGCATTTTGAATTTGCTTCTCCAGGCAACGGCGGAAACGGTGCAACCGTTGTTTATTTTAAGTAAGCAAAAATTTAGCACCTGTTTTGATGTTGTGTTACAATGGACTCATGAATCAGGATTCACCAAATTCGAGAGGAGAAACGAATGATGATTGAAAATTTGACGAATGACAATTTTGCTGAAAAAACTGCTCAAGGTTTGACTTTTACTGATTTCTGGGCAACATGGTGCGGCCCTTGCCGGATGCAGGGACCAGTTGTTGAACAACTGTCAGAAGAGCTTGACGGAAAGGTTTCCTTTTTCAAGGTTGACGTTGACGAAAATCAGGCAACGGCTGAAAAATTCGGCGTTATGAGCATTCCGACGATGATTGTTCAAAAGGACGGCAAAGTGGTCGACACGGTTGTTGGATATCACGAAAAGGATGACTTGAAGCAAATCATCGAAAAGCACCTTTAATCATAAAAATGATGATTTAAAAAGCCTCCCCGTCAAACCGGGAGGCTTTTTTCAGTCTTTGTCCAAATGCAGAGGAGATGCAGCTTCCTGCTCGTAATCCGCGAAGTCAATCGGATCTTTAGAATCTACCTGAACCAGGAAAGTCACGGTATCATCTGTTTGCTTTTCGATGATTGCTTCGGTCACAAAACCCAGCTGCAATTGAATCGTTTCAGCCAGAAAGCCGGCTTCAAGCAGGAAGTCAGCCTTGGGGTTCAACTGCTTCCGCAAGACAACGGGTTTTCCGCTGAGTTCGAAATGCTGGTTGTCATGTTTAGCCTTTGTTCTTTTGAGCGTTCCCCACTCTGCCTGTTCAAAGAAGATTGGAAGGTCTTCGTCCTTTGCAAGCGGAA
>NZ_DAIUCE010000007.1:20339-35565 GCF_036846325.1 Ligilactobacillus sp.
AGGCAAAAGTGCATCCCTTAAAAGTTCGGATGAAAATTTTCCATTTGAAGATGCGATATTGTAAAAATTTTCCTGCATGTCAGATTTTTTCTCCCTTATTGAAGTCTCTACATAACATTATACATTGTAGCAGGGTGATTTTCGAATATTTTTGAAAGTGAATGAAGTCAACTTGCAAAAGTCGGAAAAATTGAGCATAATTAACGTAAATAAAAAATTGAGGTAACATTTTATGACGAAGATTTTGATAGCAACCAAAAATGAAGGCAAGGCCCGTGAGTATCGCAGACTTTTTGAATCAAGGGGAATCAAGGTCATCACTTTGAAAGACCTGAATGAACAAGTTGAAATTGTTGAAAATGGCAGGACTTTTTCGGAGAATGCCCTGATTAAGGCACAAACGCTAACCGATAAGCTTAATCTTCCCGTGTTGGCCGATGATTCCGGACTGGTTGTCGATGCGCTGAACGGAGCTCCTGGAATCTATTCTGCAAGGTACGCCGGAGATCATGATGATGAAGCGAACAACAAAAAGCTTTTGGAAGAACTCAGGAACGTTCCTGACGAAAAGCGTACGGCGCATTTTCATTGCTCGATCGTGGCCACCGCCCCAGACAAGATGCCGTTGGAGGCGAGCGGTGACGTCTATGGATTGATTGCCCATGAAAAGCATGGTGAAGACGGTTTCGGATATGATCCGCTGTTTTACTATCCTGAATTTGGCAGGACTTTCGGCGAAGTCGGGATGGAAGAAAAGAATAAGGTCAGTCATCGTGCAAAGGCAACCGAAAATCTGTTGAAGAAGTTTGATGAATGGTGGAACGAATAGGGGGCATGGAGATGCTTTATTTAATCGTAAGCGACAGTCACGGAGATCGCGATATCTTATGCAGACTGGTTAAGAAATATAAGGAAAAGGTTGATGCGATGTTTCACTGCGGTGATTCTGAACTGAAATCTGATGACGAACTGTTTGATGAAATGATTGTTGTCGGAGGCAATTGCGACTATGATCCCGACTTTTTGGAACAGACGGTAAAACAAGTCGGACCAGATCGAATGCTGCTTGTTCACGGACATCTTCTGGGCGTGGGATTTGGATTGAACCGACTTGATTTTAAAATGCAGGAGGAAGGATGCGGAATTGCATTTTTCGGGCACACTCATCAGTTGGGCGCAAGCTTTAATGATGAACGCTTGATAATCAATCCAGGAAGCATCAGTTTTCCAAGAGGGAAATACGCATCGATCGGAGGAACATACGCATTGCTTGAAACGGCTGAGGACTATTATCAAATCCAGTATTATAACCGTGACATGAAGCCGGTTGAGGAATTGAAGGCCGTGTTTGAACGTGGAAAGTAATTTGGAAAAGCTGATCGTCTGGAGCGTAATTGACGTCCTGCTTTTTGTTTCGAGAAGTTTTTTTGATTCAAAGCTGATATCGTTGGTTTTCGTGTTCTGCACCATATGGGTGTTCGTCTTGTTCGTCGGATATGCGGTTCAGGCGTTTGATTTCTTAAAAAAATAGTTGACTTTTCAAATTAACAGGGTATAATAAAAGAGTAAGTGATTTTGCCCGTTGGTCAAATTGGTTAAGACGTCGCCCTCTCAAGGCGGAGTTACGGGTTCGATCCCCGTACGGGTGATATTGAGGCTGGGAAGGTTTCCCAGCCTTTGTTATTATAGCGATATTTAAAAAATGGAGACGCCTTCTGATGATTGCTATTTTTGAGATAAATGCTATAATAAAGCAAAGAAAAACAAGGAAAACTGTCAAAAAGGAGGAAACATGCTGATGTTGAGAAGAACTAAGAATTTTTTGAATGCTCATGGTGTCGAGTATGAAAAAGAGCACGTTAATCCGTTGATGGTGCCCGAGAGAGTCTATGTGTTGAAGTTTGGCAAGCGTGACGGCGAGTTTTTGAATCGTTTCATCGTAGAACATTCATATACATGGACCGGTCGCGACAGAATCAATAAGATTACGTTGCGTTTGCACGGTCAGAAGCACCCGCGTGAATTTACGAATGAAGCAAAGCTGCTTCAGTATCTGGAGAAACATGTCAACCGTTATGTCGGGAAGGTGGATGCTCCTCATAAGAGTAATTCCTGAACGTGTTGATTGAAATGAAGAGACTTTGAAAAAGTCCGTGATTTTTTAAGCAGTCAGGGAAGCAGGTTCTTTTAAGGACGTGTTTCCCTGGCTGTTTTTGAATCCTTCGTAACTCATGGATATAAAAATATGTGCTATAATAATTATCATGAAAAATATGGATGCACCCTTAAGTCATGATATGGGAACACCAGTGCAGACAGCGGTAAATGAAACTAGGAAAGGAAAAGCTATATTCTTTTCTCAAATGTAGTCAGATATACAGAACGATTACATTTGACCACATTTTATATAGCAGATGATTATCAATGGTAATGAACAAGCAGCTTATGCGCCAGAATAATGTCCGTTCGGTCCTGCGTGCCATTATCAGTCGGGGGCCCATTTCACGCAGCGACATTTCGCGTGAACTGTCACTGAACAAGGTGACTGTTTCAGACATACTCAATGAGTTTTTGGAAAAAGGGTATGTCTGTGAAACGGGGCATGGTAAAAGCACGAAATCCGGCGGAAGAAAGCCCCTCCTGATGGAATTCAACAAGTATTACGGTTACTTCATAATGGTTGAAGTGGGTGTTGATTACGTCAATATCATGTCAACGTACGCCAACGGAGACATCAGCCGCTTCACGGAACTTTCATTTTCCGCTTTCGGTGTTGAGAATCTTATATCCCTGATTGACAGGGAAATTCCGCTGTTTGAAGCGGAGAAAACCAGCCATGGTCTTCTAGGGCTTTCATTTGAAATGCATGAGATTGTCTTTGAGAACAGAATTTATACGCCTGATGGCAGGGAAAAGTCGGAAGACGGCATGATTTTTCATGATTATTTCAGCAGGAAATACGGCGTTCCCGTTGTAATTGAAAACGAGGCAAATGCCGCAGCGATATATCAGAGAGATTTTTCATCAAAGGACGAGTTCACCAACCTTATTTCCCTGAGTCTTCATGAGGGCATAAGTGCCGGCATCATCATCGATAATGCGCTTTACAGGGGAATAAACGGCATGGCAGGAAATCTTGGTCGGGTAATGATGATTGAACCTGAAAGCGAGTCTTATGTGCCGATCAGTGAACTGTGTTCTCAGGCAGCGGTTATCCGAAAGATGGGACTTGAGTCCGGGCTGTCAGTCCAGGCTTTGCAGAAGATTTCACAGCTTTACGGACAATGTGACGAAAAGGCTGTAAGCGTACTGGATGGTTTTACATCCAACATAGCAGTGGCCTTGAACAATTTGGCAGCTAATTTTGCTCCGCAGATCATTGTTTTCAATTCAACGCTGCTCGAAAACATCCCGTCTCTTCTGATAAAAATCAAGAAGAAGCTTGCAGAAATCGGCAGCGGGGACATTTCCCTGATGATTTCAAATGACTCGAAATATTCGTCTCTGTTAGGAGGGTATTCCCTTCTTATCAGGCATGTCTTCGATTTGGGAACAGGAAGACTCTGCCTGATATCTTGATGTGGAAATATGACGAAAAAGGCACGGATCACAACAGTGGTCCGTGTCTTTTTTTCAAGAATTAAAAAAAAAGTTAAAGAAAGGGTTTACATGAAAGTGCTTTAGGGTTATTATAAATACGTCAGGTATTAGTAAGTTAATTGAATTAACTTACTGGTAACAACCGGATTCAGTT
The DNA here is from genome assembly GCF_036846325.1 of Ligilactobacillus sp. NCBI lineage: Bacteria > Bacillati > Bacillota > Bacilli > Lactobacillales > Lactobacillaceae > Ligilactobacillus > Ligilactobacillus sp. The sequence goes on from NZ_DAIUCE010000007.1 coordinate 24,094, forward strand.
CCGGGCAGCGTATTTTTGAAAGACTTTGCTGATAATGAGGCTCTTGCAGTAGATTATGAAGGCGAGTCCGAAAATGATGTACATCACGCGGAAAAATCCTGAAAAATATGCCAGGGAAAAGGCACCGGCATCAATCAGAAGCAGAATCACTGTCATTCTGAGGTTTCTGACGGAAATGAAGAAGGAATTCTCAACCGTACGAAACAGGGTGTTTTTGAAATGTGCGACCAGGGGGAAGAGAAAGACCGAAGAAATTACCAATGCAATTGCTGCCAAAATCATTATTCCGAATACAATCATTCCGAGTGTGCTCTTGAGATTGTACCAGAAGAACAGATTGTATGAAATGACGGCCGCTGCCAGGAAGAGCAGCAAAAAGGCCTTCGTTCCGTCGGCAAGGTTTGACTTCAGACGGCCGATATAGGTGTTGACCAGCTTTATGTCTTCGTTTTCGATGTATTTGAACATTGTCTGATACAGGGCGCAGACGGCGGTTCCAATTGTCACTACCGGAAGGCACGTGACCAGGAACACGATGTTCAGACACACGAACCGCGCAAATGTGTCCAGGAAACTGAAGATGGGGCTGTTGACATTGAATTTCATTTGATTTAACCATCCTTTAAGTAGAATATGCGATATGATATCGCTTTCGGATATTTTAACATAAGATAGTTGATATGTAAAACTAACTAATTTGAAAGGAATGATCTTACATGGACGTCGCTGAAACGACAAAAAAGAAGAGTATGAGCGCCTTGAGAAAAAAGCGCGGCAAGAGACTCTTCCTGCTTCTTATTCCGTTTTTAATACTGGTATTTCTGTTCTCCTACCTGCCACTGGCAGGATGGGTATATGCATTCTTTGACTACAAGCCGCCTTTGCCATTATCAAAATGTTCATTTGTGGGACTGCAGTGGTTCAAGATGCTGGTCAATAATCCAACACAGCTTCATACCATCATACAGGTTCTCGAAAATACCTTTGCCATGAGTCTGCTTGGTGTTCTCACATCGTTTCTGCCTGTGCTCTTTGCCATAGGCCTGAATGAAATCCGCAGCAAGTGGTTCAGAAACATTGTTCAGACGCTGACGACGCTTCCTAATTTCATTTCATGGGTTCTCGTCTATTCGGTTGCCTTTGCCATGTTCTCAAGCACAGGTGTTGTCAATGAAGTACTTCAGAATCTGCATATCATCTCAGGACCCATCAAGTTTCTTGACAGTGATTCACATACATGGCTGAAGATGCTTCTCTGGAGTACCTGGAAGGGACTTGGCTGGGGATCGATCATGTATCTTGCCGCACTTGCCGGGATTGATCCGGAACTTTACGAAGCAGCACGTGTCGATGGTGCAAACAAGTTCCAGCTGATCAGAAACATCACGATTCCCGCACTGATGCCTACCTATTTCGTAATGTTGATGCTCTCCGTTGCCAACTTCCTTTCAAACGGCATGGATCAGTACTTCGTTTTCCAGAATGCCTTCAACATGAAGCATATCCAGGTTCTTGACCTCTATGTCTACAATGTCGGCATGACGAATAACAGTCTTTCACTTGGTACGGCAATATCGATGCTGAAGAGTCTCGTCTCCGTTGTTCTTCTGATGATTGTCAACTGGACTTCAAAGAAGACACGCGGTGAGTCAATTATTTAAGGAGGTCAGAAAATGACAAGGATTGAAATGAATGAACGCACGAAAGGTGAAGGAGTTTTCCGTGCTGCAAACATTATCTTCTTCATTCTCTTCACGTTGATCTGTGCGTACCCGTTCTACTATCTGATCATCAACAGTATCTCGAACAACCAGCTTTCTGCCAATGGTGCAATCAACTTTCTGCCAAGGGGCATTCACTTTCAGAATTATATCCAGGTATTGAAGCTGAGCGGCCTTCCGCTTGCAGCGCTGGTTTCCGTCGGGAGAACTGTAATCGGCACGGTTCTGACAGTTCTTGCTTCGGCCTTCCTGGGATTCCTGTTCACACAGGAGGACATGTGGAAGCGCAAGCTGTGGTACCGTGTAGTCATCATCACGATGTACTTCAACGCCGGTCTCATTCCGATGTTCATCACAATGAAGAACCTCGGTCTTACCAATAACTTCTGGGTATATGTTCTGCCTGCAATCGTGCAGCCGTTCAACATCATTCTCGTCAAAACGTATATTGAGTCACTTCCGAAGTCACTTGAGGAAGCGGCAGAAATGGACGGTGCCGGAACGCTGACCATCTTCTTCAAGGTCATCCTTCCAAGCTGTACGCCTATCCTGGCAACAGTTGCAATCTTCTCAGCTGTCGGTCAGTGGAACTCATTCCAGGATACATTGCTTTACATCACGGATGACAAGCTCTATTCACTGCAGTATCTGCTGTATGAGTACATCAACCAGGCAAGTTCCATCGCCCAGATGGTCAAGAGCGGCAGCGGCGTCAACCTGACGGCTCTTGCCACACAGCAGACACCGACATCAATCCGGATGACCGTTTCCATTCTGGTCGTCCTGCCTATCATGTGCGTCTATCCGTTCTTCCAGCGCTACTTCGTCAAGGGCATCATGCTCGGCGCTGTCAAGGGATAATGTGATTCATAAAGAATATTCAAATCAAAAAGGATATTAATGTTAAATACAGAGGAGGAATCCATTAATGAAAAAGTGGAAAATTTCAGCCTTGGCCGGAATTGCAGTTTCAGGCCTGTTGCTTGCGGGATGCGGGAAGTCATCATCTTCTGATGACGAATCCGTAAGTCCTAATAAAACGCTTACGGTTACAGTCTATGATGACCTTGCCAACTATCAGGGCATTCAGTCAGGATGGTTCGGAAAGCTCGTCAAGGACAAGTTCAACATCAAGCTCAAGATCATCGCTCCTAACGTTGCCGGTGGCGGCAATACGCTGTTTGATACACGTTCAGCAGCCGGAAACCTTGGTGACATCGTCATTACAGGTGCTGAAAGCGGACGTGCGAAGAACCTCGTCAAGTCGGGACTCATTGTGGACATGTCAAAATACGCCAAGGGGTGCAAGTACATCAAGAAGTACAAGGGCGCTACTGATTCATTCAACGGCATTGTCGGCAAGAAGAGCGGCGTCTGGGGTATTCCGGGATCCGTCAGCAGCAGTTCTCCTACCGCTGCCAGTGAAGGCATCGAGCCGACATACGGACCATATCTTCGTTGGGATTACTACAGCAAGATCGGATATCCGAAGATCAGCACCCTTGAGGATCTGCTCCCTGTTCTGAAGAAGATGCAGGATGTTGCCCGCAAGGAGAATCCTGGCAAGAAGATCTATGCTCTGTCTCTTTTCAAGGACTGGGATTCCAACATGATGAACAATGCAAAGCAGCCGGCTACATTCTACGGCTACGATGAAATAGGATTCGTTTTGGCAAAGGCAGACGGCAAGGAATACCAGGACATCACGAAGTCGAACAGCCAGTATGTAAGAGCGCTTCGCTTCTTCAACAAGGCCAACCAGATGGGTCTTGTCGATCCTGAATCCTCGACACAAAACTACGACAAGCTCTACTCCAAGTACCAGGACGGCAAGGTGCTCTTCTCATTTTGGCCATGGCTGGGTGAATCTGCATTCAACACGACTGCCAACAAGAATGCCGGCAAGGGATTCGAAATGGTTGACGTCCAGGATATGAAGATCTTCTCCAAGGGCTATACACCTAATGGTTCTTCAACATTCATCGCTCTTGGTTCAAAGGCAAAGGACAAGAAGCGTATCGTCAAGTTCATCAACTGGCTCTACTCTCCTGAAGGCGTCCTTGCAGGCGGTGCCCAGACAGGCGGCACGGCCGGTGTCAAGGGACTTACATGGAAGATGCAAGACGGCAAGCCTGTTCTGACTGAATTCGGCAAGAAGGCTCTTCTTGACGGCGATGCCAAGGTTCCGACAAAGTGGGGCGGCGGCCAGTACAAGAACGGCGTTTCGGCTCTGAACTTCCCTGCAGTTGCACCTACGGACAAGGATCCTAATACGGGCTACAGCTACAGCTATAATGCATGGCCATCAGTTCTTGCGATGAACAATTCATCCTTGGACAAGGACTGGCAGGCTCATATGGGCAATGCACAGACGGCCATGGAATATCTCAAGAAGAACCACAAGCTGCTCGTTGCTCCCGGATCAAGCTACATCATTCCTGATGAAAAATCAGAGCTTTCAACCCTTCGCGGACAGGCAAAGACTGAAATCGTCAACAGTTCATGGAAGATGGTCTTCGTCAAGAATGACAGCACTTTCAATTCTGATCTCAAGAAGATGCAGAGCACTCTCAAGGGCCTTGACTACAAGAAGATTCTGAACGTCGATCTCAAGAATGCCAAGGATCAGAACAAGGCACGCCTTGATGTTGTAAAACAGTACAAGAATCGTGAGTAGATTTATTTGATTCATTGAAGATAAACAGACAAGCACATGAAAATGTGTAATGTTGGGTGGGGAAGCCCTTGGCGGCTGCACTGCACGGAAGTCCTGGGTAATCGGTTTCTGTGCCGGGAAGGTTTTTTCATGAATTATTCGGTTCATTGCCGTTCATAATCAGGATTGCGGTAATGAAAAGGGAATATGAGCAGGGATACGGTGTTGGCATAAGAGAGAATAATTTTACCGTAGCCCGGGCAGATTGCAGTTTGAATGAATCATGTGCAATCTGCATTCAGGTAAAGAGATAAATGAGAATTGCCGCATTCCGGAAGTTTCCGGGGTGCGGCATGTATGGAAAGAGAAAGAGGTGGCAGCGTGTCAGTTTTAGCTTTGGATGTCGGTGGAACTTTTGTCAAATATGGTATCTTCAAGGAGGACGGCAGTCTGACTGAGAAGGGAAAGTTCGTTACACCGATGGATTCAGCAGAGGATTTTTACCGAAAGCTGGCTGGATTGATTGAAGAACGAGGAGACGAAATTACAGGTGTGGGAATGAGTTTTCCCGGAATGATTGACACTGGAAACCAGCTGGCAATCAAGGCAGGGGCGTTGTCCTTTCTTCATGGTCAGTATATTGGAAGAGAACTCAAGAAGCATCTTAAAAGGGAAATTCCTGTCTGGTTCGAAAACGATGCGAACTGCGCCGGAATTGCCGAGCAGATGGACGGGAACGCCAAGGATGTTTCCGATTTCCTTCTGGTAACGATTGGAACCGGCATCGGTGGCTGTGTCTGCCTCAATGGAGAGATTCTTCACGGGAAGCGGTTCAGCGCCGGTGAATTCGGAATGATGATTACTGACTACAGCACAAATGGATACAAGACGCTGCATGAGCTTGCATCCACCAGCGCACTAGTCAGTGAATATGCTGAAATGAGGGGAATTTCCTCTGACGGGGTTGAGGGCTACCAGATCATGTCGGAACTTGACGATCCGAAGGTACTGAAGGTTGTCGAGAACTGGGCGGCATATGTTGCAATATGTCTGTTCAATCTGGCAGTAACGTTTGATCCCGAGAGAATCCTGATTGGCGGAGGCATCAGTCAGAACAAGGATCTCATTGGGCTGATTGAAAAGCAGCTGGACAGGATTCCGAGCTGGAAGGACTTCAGAACGGAGATCAAGCCGTGCAAGTTCTTCAATGACGCCGGTCTTTACGGTGCCTACTGGAGTTACATGAGGAGGAAAGCTTAGATGTATTACGAAAAACTGGACGACTTCCCGAAGAATTTTCTCTGGGGAGCCGCATCCGCTGCCTATCAGATTGAAGGAGCATTTGATGAGGACGGCAAGGGTCCGTCTGTCTGGGATCAGTATGCCAAGGTTCCCGGGAATACCTTCAAGGGAACAAACGGTGATGTTGCGATAGATCATTATCATCGGTACAAGGAGGACGTAGCACTGATGAAGGAGATGGGTCTCAAGGCCTATCGATTCTCAATCTCCTGGAGCCGCGTTCTGCCGGAAGGCGAAGGAAGGGTCAACGAGGCCGGACTTGACTTTTACAGAAATCTTGTCCGCGAACTCAAGGCAAATGGCATTGAACCCGTGGCGACTCTCTATCACTGGGACCTCCCTCTTGCATTGCAGGAGAAGTACGGCGGCTGGGAATCAAGGAAGACAATCGCCGCCTTCAGGGAATACTGTCAGGTGGTCTTCGAGGCTTTAGGCGAGGACATCAGGTACTGGGTCACATTCAACGAACAGAACGTCTTCACGGCAATGGGATACCGCTGGGGCAACCATCCGCCGAAGAAGCACGACGTCAAGCTGATGTTTGAGATGAATCACAACGTCAATCTTGCCAATGCAGTCGCGGTCTCCTTGTTTCACAAGATGGTTCCCGGAGGAAAAATCGGGCCGAGCTTTGGCTACGGCGGTGTTTATCCGAAGACGTGTGATCCGGATGACGTGCTGGCCAGTCTGAATGCAGATGACTTCAACAACAGCTGGTGGCTTGATGTCTACTGCCGCGGTCATTACCCTGCATTTACATTCAAGGCACTGGAGCGTCTCGGCATTGCTCCGGAAGTGACAGAAGACGACAGAAAACTGCTTGAAGCAGCTGATGCAAGACCTGATTTTCTCGGAATCAACTTCTATCACGGCGGAACGGTACAGCAGAACAGGATTGAAAAGCCTGTTGACGATGACGGTGAGGAGCGTGACTACAGCGCAACCGATCCGTATTTGATGCAGCCGAAGGGTGATCAGGCACAGAATCCGGAAGTGCCGATGTTCAACAGTGTCAAGAATCCTTATCTGAAGACGACGCAGTGGGGTTGGGAGATTGATCCCGTCGGCTTCAGAGTCGCCTTGCGCGAAGTTTACGAGAAGTATGAACTTCCGATTATGGTCACTGAAAACGGTCTGGGTGCCCATGACAAGTTTGAGGACGGAAGGATTCACGATGACTACAGAATTGAATATCTCAGACAGCATATTCTTGAAATGAAGAAGGCAGTGACCGACGGTGTCGAAGTGCTCGGATACTGCGCATGGTCGTTCACCGACCTTCTCAGCTGGCTCAACGGATATTCAAAGCGCTACGGATTTGTCTACGTCGACCAGAACGACGATCAGACAGGAACCCTGGACCGTTACAGGAAGGACAGCTTCTATTGGTATGAAAAGCTGATTGAACAAAACGGCAGCGATGAGATTCTCAATGGAAAGGAACAGACGAAATGAAATTTTTAAACGGCGGATGGCTGCTGAAGGACGGCTTTCAGGCTGACTATGCAGCAAATATCTATGATGCACGGGTTGAAGGAGACAGACTTTTGCTCTATGCTCCGTTCCAGCGCATTCTGAACATGGGAATGACCCTTGACGGAGGACTCATGACACTTGAGGTTTCGTCTCCGGCAAGAGACGTCATCACGCTTAAGATGATCAACTTCAAGGGAGTGAGAGATTCCGAGTCCTATTTCAAGATCAATGAGGACAAGGGCTTTCATCCTGTGATTGAAAAGAAGGATGACAGCTATGTCTTCACTTCCGGCAAGACATCGCTTGTAATCAGCCTGGGTGATTCAATTGACTTCACATATTTCCATGACGGAAAGAAGCTTACGGAAAGCAGGGATCGCGGCAAGGCAAGAATCCTGAAGGACGGCAAGGAAACGTTCATCAGCGACCAGCTCGTGCTTGACGTGGGAGAAAGAATCTACGGTCTCGGCGAACGTTTCACTAACTTTGTCAAGAACGGTCAGTCCGTTGAGATCTGGAATGCCGACGGCGGTACGGGAACGGAACAGGCCTACAAGAACATTCCGTTTTATCTCAGCAACCGCGGTTACGGCGTGTTCGTCAACTCCTCCGACAAGGTTGAGTTTGAAATCGGGTCGGAAAAGGTTTCGAGGGTTCAGTTCAGCGTTCCGGGACAGGTTCTTGAGTACTCCATCATCGGCGGCGACAGCCTCAAGGATGTTCTGAAGAACTACACGGGGCTGACGGGACGTCCTCCGCTGCTTCCGGCATGGAGTTTCGGACTCTGGCTTTCAACGTCGTTCACGACTGATTATAATGAAGAAACGGTCATGAGCTTCATCAACGGCATGCTCGAAAGAGACATTCCGCTTTCGGTCTTCCATTTTGACTGCCTTTGGATGAAGGAACTCGAATGGTGCAACTTCAAGTGGGATGAAAGAAAGTTCCCTGAACCTGAAAAGATGCTGAAGAAAATCAAGGACAAGGGCATCAAGATCTGCGTCTGGATCAATCCTTACATTGCCCAGAAGTCGGAGCTTTTCGAAGAAGGAGCTGAGAAGGGTTACTTCATCAGAAAGGAAAACGGAGATGTCTGGCAGTGGGACAAGTGGCAGGCCGGCATGGCAGTCGTTGATTTCACCAACCCGGATGCCGTAAGATGGTATCAGGACAAGCTGAGGAATCTGCTCAAGATGGGCGTTGACTGCTTCAAGACGGATTTTGGCGAACGCATCCCTGTTGACGGCGTGAAGTACTATGACGGTTCAGATCCTGAAAAGATGCATAACTACTACACGCTGCTCTACAACAAGACCGTCTATGACGTGATTGCCCAGGAACGTGGTGAGGACGAAGCTCTTGTATTTGCCCGTTCGGCTACGGTCGGTGGTCAGAAGTACCCTGTTCACTGGGGCGGTGACAGTTCGTCGAATTATCCGTCAATGGCAGAAACGCTTCGGGCCGGCCTTTCATTCGGTCTCAGCGGCTTTGGATACTGGTCGCATGACATCTCCGGCTTTGAGGAAAATGCCACGCCTGACCTTTACAAGCGCTGGACGCAGTTCGGACTTCTTTCGTCACACAGCCGCTATCACGGCTCCACTCAATACAAGTGCCCGTGGCTTTACGGCGAGGAGGCCGTTGAAGTATCCCGCAAGTTCACCAAGCTGAAGCTCAGTCTTCTTCCTTATCTGCTTGCTGCATCAAATGTTGCCCACGAAGACGGCACACCGATGCTCAGAGCCATGGTTCTGGAATTCCAGGACGATCCTGCGTGCGCTGAACTTGACCGTCAGTACATGCTTGGTGACAGTCTGCTTGTTGCACCTGTCTTCAGCGAAGACGGCACGTGTGAATTCTATGTTCCGAGGGCCGAGGGCAAGTGGATTAGTCTTCTTGACGGAAAATCATACGAAGGCGGTTCATGGTATCATGAGAAGTTCGACTACATGAATCTTCCTCTTCTTGTCCGTCCGAACTCAATCATCGTGCGCGGACGGCATGATGACAGGACAATGTACGACTATCTTGACCATCCGACAGTTCATGTCTATGAACCGGAAGAATCAGCAGAAACATTCATTACGGATGATCACGGAAGACGCGTTGCCGAAGTCAGAATGAAGAATGAAAACGGCAGGCTGTCCGTTGAAATTGACGGCGGAAGTGAATTCAAGCTGGTCGTGCACCGCGCAGGTCAGAACGATCTGACGGCGGAAGGTGAAGGCGGCAGAGCCGTTGTTGAACTGTAATCAGAGATGTTGTCATGGCAGCAGCTAAGTGAGGTGTTTTATTTGTTGAAAATCAAGGGACAAAGTCTGCTTCATGGCGGAGACTATAATCCGGAACAGTGGCTTGACGATCCGGGAACGATTGACCTTGACTTCAAGATGTTCAAGGAAGCAGGAATCAATACAATCACGGTTGGAATATTCTCGTGGTCAATGCTTGAGCCACGCGAGGGCGTCTATCAGTTTGAATGGCTGGATGACATCTTCGACCGTGCCGAAAGACAGGGGATGAGTGTCATTTTGGCCACTCCAAGCGGCGCAAGACCGGCCTGGCTGGCAAGAAAGTATCCGGAAGTTCTGAGGGTTGACGAAAGAAATCTCAGGCAGGGATTCGGCGGCCGTCACAATCACTGCTTCACGTCTCCGGTATATCGCCGGAAGACGCAGGAAATCAACAGGAAGCTCGCGGTGCGTTACGGGAAGAGGAAAAGTCTTGTCCTATGGCACGTTTCCAATGAACTTTCCGGAGAGTGCCGCTGCGAACTCTGTCAGGAGGCCTTCCGCGACTGGCTCAGAAAACGCTATGGTTCGCTTGACAATCTGAACAGGGTATGGTGGAACACGTTCTGGTCTCACCGCTATGATGACTGGTCCGAAGTCATGCCTCCAAGTCCTGTCAGCGAGCTGGGAAGCAAGGGCATGAACCTTGACTGGAAACGTTTCGTGACTGACCAGACGCTGAGCTTCTTTGAGAATGAAATCAAGCCGCTCCGCGAGATTACGCCGGATGTTCCGATTACGACGAACTTCATGTCAGGAGGAAAGGACATGGAGCCGTTTGCCGGATTTGACTATCAGAAGTTCTCAAAGCATCTTGACGTCATCAGCTGGGACTCCTACCCGGCATGGGGCAATGACTATGAGACGACTCCGGAGCTTGGGATGAAGGTCTCGTGCATCAATGACTTCTTCAGGAGTCTCAAGCACCAGAACTTCCTCATCATGGAGAACACGCCTTCACGCGTCAACTGGCAGGACTACAACCGGGGCAAGCGTCCGGGGATGCATGTTCTGGCAAGCGTTCAGGACATCGCACAGGGTTCTGACAGCGTACTGTATTTCCAATTGAGACAGTCAAGAGGGTCTGCCGAGATGTTTCACGGAGCCGTAATCGAGCATGACAATTCGACCGAAAACCGTGTCTTCAAGGACGTGGCGCATGTCGGAGAAATCCTGGGCAAGCTCGGCGAAGTGAAGAAGACGAGTCACAGACAGGCTGACGTTGCCATTCTCTATGACTATGAGAACTACTGGGCGCTCAGTGACTGCGAAAGCTATTCGCGGGACAGGAAGCTTTACTGGCAGACATTGCAGAAACACTACGAGTACTTCTACAAGCATGACATTCCGGTTGATTTTGTTTCGCCGGAGGATGATTTTGAGAAATACAGTGTTCTGATTGATCCGTTGCAGTTCATGCTGCCGCAAAGACTTGCAGAAAAGTTGAATTCGTTCGTCAAAAACGGCGGAATTCTTGTCGGGACGTATTTGAGTGGAGTTGTCGACGGGTCAGACCTTGCATATATGAATGGCGGAAACGATCTGTTCAACGAAACTTACGGATGCAGAATCAAGGAAACTGACGTCCTGTACCCGACACAGAAAAACAAGCTGCTGTTTGACGGAAAAGAGTATGAGGCAGTCGATTTCTGCGGTCTGATTGAAACAGGCGGTGCTGAAGTCCTGGCAGAGTACGGCAGTGATTTTTATGATGGAACCCCGGCCGTCACCGAAAACGTCTGTGAAAAAGGGACGGCATACATGATTGGCTGCAGGACTGATTCGCAGTTCATCAATGATTTTTATGACCGGATTCTTGAAGAATGCGGATTAGATTTCAAGAATGTCTTCACCAAGAGCTCCGCAAAAGTTTCGGTTCAGGTTCGCGAGAATTCTGATGAAAGATTCTATTTTGTGCTGAACTTTGCCGATGAAGGCAGCGAGTCAGTAAGCTTCGACAGAAATCTCAAGGATGTCCTGAACGGTGAGGAAATATCGGATGTTCATCTTGCCCCTTACGAGGTTC
>NZ_DAIUCE010000008.1:0-34343 GCF_036846325.1 Ligilactobacillus sp.
TAACAAGGCGGTAGATAAGGAGGGGCGCGAGTGATCAGCGCAAGCGCAGTCGCGACGCGGCACGAACTTATCATGAGCCTTGTTGCTGGTCTGAGCCCGATTATGCAAGGTGTGCATGAGCCCGTAAATTCCGGCTCCCGATTACGGGCAAAACAGCGATTTCTGAGATTTGCCCGTAAAATGCACATAAATTGATAAAAAAAAGAGAGCCAAGTGCTCATCTCCCAAGTATAATCAAAAACAAAAAACACCAGGAGGATGAACAATGGCTCAATTAAATATTACATTAAATGTATTACACTAAAACAAGAGGAAATTCCACAGTTTTCTTCAAATTAATCACGGCTGTCGTCACCCTGAACATTTTTCTGTGGAAATAAAAAAACTCCACGATTGGGGAATCGCGGAGAAAAAGGAATATTCATCCAAGCGGCTTAGGGACACCGCTTGAATCATCACTTACTTTTTAGGGGGGAGTAAGTGAAATATGTTTGTTGTTATTAGGTATGCTTTAAAGATAAACTAAACTTATGAACGTTTTGTGAATTAAACAAGAACTTTGATTGAACTTTATGAAAAGTTAGTTGCCTTTTTTTAGGTTCCTTGCTAAAAAGTCTAAAACAATGGTTAAAGAATATGGCGTAAAGAACGCATCGGAACCGTGGTCGCAGTTTTCAAGTGCGTAGAAATCGGCACAATGATCGGTCTGTCTGAGCTTTTCATACAACATTACGCTTTGTGCAAACGGCACCATACGGTCCTTTTTGCCGTGCATGATCAAAAACGGCGGCAGCTTTTTGGAATCGATGTAGTTCAATGCGCTGGATTTTTCAAGAAGATCAGGCACCGTGCGGATATTGACGCCGCCAAACAGCATCCCCGTCGGACTCTTCTCGCTCTCGTGATCCCAGTTCGTCGGAAATTCCTGCATGCGCGAGAAGTCGACCGGTCCGTAAAAGTCGACGCAGGCGCGGTAGTGCAGCGGGGAAAAGCGCACGTCTTCGTCTGAAAATTCCTGCATGTTGCCGGTGACGCAGGCCATGACCGAGGCGTATGCGCCGGACGAGTCGCCGAAGCATGCGTAGCGATACGGATCGACGCTGTATTCGAAGGCATGATTCAACATATAGCGCGTGGCAGTCTTCAAATCCCTGATTTGCGCCGGGAAAACTCCCTCCGGAGCCGGCCGGTACTCGACGATTGCGACGACGTAGCCGTGTTTTGCGACTTCAATCAGCGGCACCAGGTGTCTGGTGAGGTTTTGCCGTTTAAATGCAGAGCCCTGGGTATACATGACAAGAGGATAATGCTTCGTTTCCGTCTCTTCGTGAGCAGGCACGATGATTGTCAAATGCAGTGCCCGGCCGTCCTTGACGGCGTAGCAGACGTCTTGAATCACCTGCGGATAAAAGGGACTCGTCGGTTCGTTCAGGGTCTTCATTCCTTCAGGTGCCAGAGGAGAGGATGGAAATTCGTCGAATGAGTATTGTTTCAAGGAATCACGGCCTTTCAAAATATCTTCAGTTCAATCATAGCCTTTTCAGTGATTTTTTGCCATCAAATTTATATTTAAGAGTTGCCGTAAAGGCTTGTTTTTCATCAAAAAATAACTTACTATTGTAGGTAGCGTGTGAAACAAGACGCTTGCGTTATGTTTCACAAAATTTGAGAAAATGCAAGAGGAAAATGATGACACCAGAAGAATTTCGTCAGGCACTGGCCGCGCAGGGCGTTGAGCTGAGCGACCATCAGATGCGGCAGTTTGCTGATTACTATGAATATCTCGTCGCCGTGAACGAACACGTCAATCTGACGGCGATTACCCGAAAGGATGAAGTCTATCTCAAGCACTTTTACGATTCTCTGATACCGGCATTGACCGTCAGGGATCTTCAGACAAAATCACTGACGCTTTGCGACGTGGGTGCCGGTGCCGGTTTTCCGTCGATTCCGATGAAAATCGCATTTCCGAATCTTAAGGTAACGATCGTTGATTCGCTTAATAAGCGAATTCGTTTCCTGAATGATCTTTCGGAACGCCTGGGTTTGGAAGAAGTCGAATTTCATCATGGCAGAGCTGAAGAATTTGCCGGCAAAAAGAGCAGGCATCGCGAAAGCTACGACGTCGTGACGGCAAGAGCCGTTGCGCGTCTGTCGGTTCTTTCGGAGTATTGTCTGCCCCTTGCAAGAGTCGGGGGCCGTTTCATCGCACTCAAGGCGCAGAAGTCGGAACAGGAACTTGGAGATGCGGAGCATGCGATTGAAGTTCTCGGGGGAAAGCTTGTTGACGATGCCGTTTTCAACCTTCCCGAAACTGATGACGTGCGTCATATCATTACGATCGAAAAAATCAGGCAGACTCCGAAGAAATATCCCAGAAAGGCCGGGACACCAGCCAGGATGCCGCTTGAAAAGCCTGAAACCTAAGGTAAAGGAGCTATTGCCATGCCATTTTCTTTTTTTAAGGGAAATAATAAGAATCAGGAAAGCATCGAAATGCCGAAAGACGACCGGGACCGCGTTGAAGAAATCGCCGTTTCCCTGATCGTTCCCAACCGCAATCAGCCTCGCAAGGTTTTTTCCAGGAAAAGCATTGAGGAACTTGCCGAGACAATCCAGGAGCACGGCCTTTTGCAGCCGGTTATTCTCAGAAAATGCAGTGACGGAAAGTATGAAATCATTGCCGGGGAACGCCGTTTCAGGGCCATCTGCTCGCTTAAATGGGAGAAGGTTCCTGCTATCGTGAAGGAAATGAGCGACCGCGAATCAGCTTCATTTGCAATCATCGAAAACCTTCAGAGAGAGGAACTGACTGCAATTGAAGAAGCACAGGCGTACAGTCGGCTGATGGAACTCAATCAGCTGACACAGCAGGAACTCGCAAAGGAAATCGGCAAGAGTCAGTCGTTCATAGCCAATAAGTTGCGTCTTCTGAAACTGTGCGATAAAGTAAAGGAAGCAATCATGAACAAGTCGATCAGCGAACGACACGGCAGGGCAATGAGCGGACTTGAAGAAGGACAGCAGATTTACGTTTTGAACGAAGTCGCGGCCGGTCATCTGTCCGTTAAGGAAACGGAAAAGCTCGTCAGAAGCTTGCGGGAAAAGATGAAGGGAAAACCCGTGAAAAAGCGCGTCAGAGGCGTTGTCAAGGACGTCAGAATTGCAGTCAATACCGTTAAGGGTGCGGTTGACATGGTGCAGAAAAATGGTGTCGACGTTGTGATGCATGAGGAAGACAACGCTGAATTTCACAGGATAATCATCGACATTCCAAACAAAAAACAATAAGGGGGATTAAAAGTGGGTACTATCATTGCAGTTGCAAATCAAAAGGGCGGCGTCGGCAAGACGACGACCAGCGTCAATCTGGCCGCATGTCTGGCGGATCTGGGGCAGAGGGTTCTTCTGATTGACATGGATGCTCAGGGGAATGCCACAAGCGGAATCGGGATCAAGAAGCCTGACATCAAGCAGGATGTTTATGACGTCTTGATCAATGACGTTCCGCTTGAAGATGTCGTGATGCATACGGAACGTCAGAATCTGGACGTTGTTCCGGCAACGATCCGCCTGTCCGGTGCCGAAATTGAGCTTACTTCGCAAATGGCGCGCGAGAAGCGCCTGGCCGATGCGTGCGTTCTGGCAAAAGATGCGTATGACTACGTTTTGATTGACTGTCCGCCTTCGCTGGGGCTGCTGACGATCAACGCCTTCACTACCTGCGATTCGATTCTGATTCCCGTTCAAAGCGAATATTACGCCTTGGAAGGTTTGAATCAGCTGATGAACACCGTCAAGCTCGTTCAGCGTCACTTCAACCCTGATTTGAAAATTGAAGGCGTCCTGATGACGATGCTTGATTCGAGGACGAACCTTGGGAATCAAGTCGTTGAAGAAGTCAGGAAATACTTCGGGGACACCGTCTATGAGACGATCATTCCAAGAAACGTGCGTTTGTCGGAAGCTCCGAGCTACGGACTCCCGATTGTTGATTATGACGAAAAATCAAAAGGAGCAATTGAATATCAAGCTTTAGCAAAGGAGGTTCTGACTGCTCATGCCTCAGAAGAAAAATAAAGGACTGGGTCGCGGACTTGACGCATTATTCACTGAATTTGACGAAACGGCAACGGCTGACGAAACCGTTGTCGAATTGAATCTTGATGATATCAGATCAAATCCGTATCAGCCACGTAAGACATTTGATGAAACAAGTCTGTCGGAGCTTTCCGACTCAATCAGAAAGCAGGGCGTTTTTCAACCGATCATCGTTCGAAAGTCAAAGGTTTCCGGATATGAGATCATTGCCGGAGAACGCCGCTACCGTGCTTCCAAGATGGCAAAAAGAACGACGATTCCTGCAATCGTGCGCGATCTGAATGAAGAGGAAATGATGGAGATCGCAGTGTTGGAAAATCTTCAAAGAGAAGACCTGACACCGCTTGAAGAAGCTCAGGCATACAATACACTGATGGAAAATCTGAATTTGACGCAGGCACAGGTTTCGGAGAAGCTCGGGAAATCCCGTCCGTATATTGCCAACTATCTGCGCCTGCTAAGTTTGCCGAAGGCCGTCAAGGATTTCCTGCAGGAAGGAAGTCTGTCGATGGGACAGGCCCGGACGCTTCTTTCGGTAAAGGATAAGGCCAGATTGGTTCCATTGGCAGAAAAGACCGTCAGGGAAGGATTGACGGTGCGGCAGCTGGAAAGCATCGTCAATGAGATGAACGGTGAAAGGAACAGGCAGAAGAAGGTCAGGAAACCGGCAAGGCTTTCACCTTATTTGAAGCACAGCGAAGAGCTTCTGCGTGAAAAATTCAGTACGAAGGTTGCAATCAAGAGCAGCCAGAAGACCGGCAAGGGAAAGATTGAAATCGATTATCTTTCAAATGATGATTTGAATCGCATTCTTGAAATTCTGGACATTACATTGGATTAGGGGTGTCTCTTATGTACGATTTGCACGATATTGTCGAGATGAAAAAGCCGCACCCGTGTGGCGAAAACCGTTGGGAAATTATCAGAATGGGCATGGACATTAAGATTCAGTGTACGAAATGCGGTCGTCTGATCATGCTGCCAAGACGCGAGTTCGACAGGAAAATGAAAAAAGTTCTGGAGAAAGCTCCAAGGGAAGACTAATTTAAGAAAGAGTGGAAAAACAAAATGGCATTAACAGCAGGTATCGTCGGGTTGCCGAACGTCGGCAAGTCGACACTATTCAACGCAATTACGAAGGCTGGTGCCGAAATGGCCAACTACCCCTTCGCAACAATCGATCCTAACGTCGGAATGGTTGAAGTTCCGGATGCACGTCTGGCTCGGATAGATGAAATCATTCCGGCAAAGAAAATCGTGCACACGACGTTTGAATTTACCGACATTGCGGGAATCGTCAAGGGTGCAAGCAAAGGCGAAGGCCTTGGCAACAAGTTCCTGGAGAACATTCGTCAGGTTGATGCAATCGTGCATGTCGTCCGTGCATTTGACGATGAAAACATCACGCACGTTTCCAACAAGGTCGACCCGCTGGACGATATCGACACGATCAACATGGAACTTGTCCTGGCCGATCTTGAATCCGTCAACAAACGTTATGCGCGCGTTGAAAAGGTTGCCCGCACGCAAAAGGACAAGGATTCGATTGCAGAATTCAACGTTCTGTCAAAAATCAAGCCTGTCTTGGAAGAAGGCAAGCCTGTCCGCAGTCTCGAATTCGACGATGATGAGCAGAAAATCGTCAGGGGATTGTTCCTTTTGACGTCAAAGCCCGTGCTTTACGTTGCAAATATCGGCGAAGACGACATGGCCGATCCTGATTCCTGCGAATATTACCAGCAGATCAAGAAATTTGCCGAATCAGAAGGCTCACAGGCCCTGGCAGTCTGTGCTCGAACTGAGGAGGAAATTGCCGAACTTGACGATGACGAAAAGCAGGAGTTTCTGGAAGCCGAAGGCGTTGAGGAATCCGGCCTGGATCGCCTGATCAAGGCTTCGTACAAGCTGCTGGGTCTGGCAACGTTCTTCACTGCCGGCGGCAAGGAAACACGTGCCTGGACTTTCAAGCAGGGCATGAAGGCACCTCAGGTGGCCGGCGTCATCCACTCTGACTTCGAACGTGGATTCATCAGAGCCGAAACGGTTTCCTTCGAGGACCTTGACAGATACGGCAGCATGCAGGGTGTGAGAGAAGCCGGCAGACTGCGTCTTGAAGGCAAGGATTACGTCGTTCAGGACGGCGACATCATCGAATTCAGATTTAACGTTTAATGAAAACGAGGCGGGAACGGTCTTTGAGTCAAAGATGTCCTGCCAATGGGCAGAACCATTGGCATTCGCCTCAAGACAATGAAATTGTGATATAGTATTTCCTGTCTATATCGATGAAAGCTGGTTTACGAGCAGAAATTTGGAGGATTTTCCATTGGCAGAAGAAAAGAAAAATGCAAAGGCAGCAGAAAAGCAGGCTGAGGTTCGTGCTGCAAAAGCTGTTGAAGAAGTCGAAGTTACGGTTCGAGACGGCCGTTATGCCGGGTTGACGAAACGCAACGAAGATTATATGTACCATTTGGGCAAGGCCCTGGACAAGAAGAATTATGATCTGGAGAAAAAGGAAAAGGTCCTTACCGAAATGTACCTCGAACTTAAGGAAAAGCAGCGTCAGGGCATTGTTGCAACAAAACTCTACGGCACTGTGACGGAACGCTGCGAAAAAATTGTCAGCGGCGAGGCGCTGGATGACAAGAAGAAGGACGGAATGCCGAGCTACTGGGTCATGGCGCTTGACAACGGCCTGATCATGTTCATCATGTTCTGCATCCTGTATGCCGTGATGGGCTTCTTCTCCAAAAACCAGCCGGACATGAACGGCGGCTGGATCACGCTGATTGCGACATCGGCAATTGCAGGCTGCGGTCTCGCCTTCTTCTATCGGATGATGGCGGACAATTCCAAGACAAAGAGCAAAAAGAAGAAGTGGACCCGCGGAATTCTGGTGACACTGGAACTGATTGCAATCTGGATGATTGCATTCGGGATCATCGCATTCATTCCTGCAAGCATCAACCGTACGATGAGTCCGATTGTCTACGCTGTTCTGGGTGTTGCAGGCTACTTCGTAAGAAGATATCTGAAGAAGAAGCTTAACTTCCAGAGTGTTGCATTCTGATTGAATATTTCAAATTGAAAGCCGGGATGGTTCGTGAGAATTGCGAATCATCCGGCTTTTTTGTTTACGGGCACCTTATTGATTTTCCGGGGCTGCTGCATTCAAATGAATGAATTTGTCGTGAGTATTCCTCTGAAGCAGTGTGAAAAAGACCGGGTTGAGAAATGTTTCCCGATTTCTGCATATCCCTTGACACTTCGCAAAATAAGATTATAATATAACTAACGAACATTAGTTAGTGAGGCGCGGACATGAAACAAGAGGATACCAGGCAGAGAATTCTGGACAAGGCTTTAGAACTGTTTTCCGAACGAGGATATGATTCTGTCAGCGTGGGTGAAATTGCAAAAGCGGTTGGCATTAAAGCACCATCGCTTTATAATCACTTTCCGGGCAAGCAGGCAATCTTCGATGCCATCATAGAATCCACGGCCATCAGGTATGAGGAAGACACTGACAGGATTGACATCCATGTGCAGGATGTGCAAAGGGATGTTCCTGTTTTTACGGAGATCACTGAGCATGTCCTCTTTGAAAAGGTACGCCAGGTGTTTGAATACTCTCTTCACGATGAAACGATCAGCCGTTTCCGTCGTATGATGACCATTGAGCAATTTCGTTCGCCTGAACTGGCGGCACTTTATTCCAGACGTTATGTGGAACGTGTTCTGAACTACCACGCAGGTATTTTCCGAGCTCTGATTGCATCAGGCGAGATTTGCGCAGAGGACCCGGACGCACTGGCCATGATGTATGTCGCTCCGGTCGTGACGCTTATCAGCATTTGTGACCGTCAGCCGGAGAGGGAAGAGGAATGCCTGGAAAAACTCAGAAATCATGTCAGTCTTTTCTTCCACATGGTTCATGGTGGAAGAGTGCAAGGGGGGTGACAACTGTGAATAGGATGGAGAAGAAATGGGTTCTTTGCCCGGTCTGCGGTTCGAAAACACGGCTGCGTCTTCTGAAAGAGACGATACTGCGTGATTTTCCCCTGTTCTGTCCGAAGTGCAAACGGGAAAGCATCATCAGTGCACAGAATTTTAAAATAGAAATCATTCATCAGCCAGACGCAAAGACGCAGTGCTGACCTCAGAATTTGTGGTCAGCACTGCGTCTTTTCAGGAGGAAAGTCATGAAGAAGACATTGATACAGAAACTGGGACTTCTGGGAGTTGTCAGTTTTCTTTCATACACGGCGGCCGTACTGTTTGCGCCGCTGGCCTATCCGGGCTATAAATGGACGGTACAGGCGGTAAGCGACCTGAGCGCAGCCAACGCTCCGTCGCTGTCACTCTGGAATCAGCTCAGCGCTCTTTACAATACGTGCGAGGTTGTCTGCACCACCGTTGTCTGTATAGGCATCGGGGGGAGAAGAACCAAAATGCTTCGAATGGGAATTTATCTGTTTGCCGTGATGGAATGGATCTCTGCGGTCGGATATCGTATGTTTCCGCTGAGCGGCAGCGGATACGCCGGTGCATTTCAGGATATGATGCACATGGTCGTTACCGTTTTGGTGGTGTTTCTGTCCATTGTATCGCTGACTGTTATCATCTTAGCCGGAATTAAAAGCAGGAATTGCCGTTCGTATGGCGTCTGCGCAGGCGTTGCCCTCTGCATGATGCTCATTGGTGCGTTAGGTGTGAAAATCGTTCCCGTTGAATATTTCGGCGTGGCAGAGCGCTTCAGTGTGTTCGCCGCAACAGGATTCAATGCATCGCTTGGCATTCAGCTTTTTTGCATGAAGCCCGGGAAAATAAAGGAAATGAAGGAGTAAATATTATGACGGAAAAGAACATTACGATTCGTTTGGAAAAAAAGGACGATTACAGAGCAGTTGAAAATCTTACTCGCGATTCATTCTGGAATGTCTACCGCCCCGGCTGCATGGAGCACTATGTGCTGCACTGCTATCGGGATGACCCTGCCTTCGTTCCGGAACTTGACTTCGTAATGGAGATGAACGGTGAGTTGATTGGGCAGGTTATCTATGTGCGGTCGGAAATCGATTGTGCCGACGGACGAAGAATTCCGGTCATGACCTTTGGCCCCATCTGCATCGCGCCGGCGTACAAGCGTCAGGGATATGGAAAGAAGCTGCTTGACTATTCCGTTGAACAGGCCGGAAAAATGGGTGCGGGTGCGCTGGTCATCACCGGCAATATCTTGTTTTACGGAAAGTCCGGCTTTGTTCCGGCAAAGACAAAGGGTATACGATACGCTGACGATCCGGATGCGGAATATTTTCTTGTCAAGGAACTTGTTCCAGGATTTTTGGACGGTGTTTCCGGCACCTACAGGGATCCGGAGGGGTATTTTGTCTGCGAGAAGAATCCGGAGGCCTTCGAAGAGTTTGAAGCGTCCTTTCCGAAGAAGGAAAAGCTCAAGCTGCCGGGACAACTTTTTTGAATATGGCAGACTATGTCAGGATTACGTCTGAAATATGTGACAGAGGGGTAAGCAGACGAGTGAGCAATGGAAAGTGTGGTGTGAAAACAATGGCATCCAGTAAAGAGTATCTTCATTTCATTCTGGAACAGCTGTCTGATTTGGATGACATTTCCTTCCGCCCAATGATGGGGGAATTCATTCTTTATTATCGCGGTAAAATTGTCGGTGGAATCTATGATGACCGTTTTCTTGTAAAGAAGACGGAATCTGCCTTGGAACTCATTCCTGAGGCAGTCCGCACTCTTCCATACGAGGGTGCTGGAGAAATGCTGCTGGTGGATGAAGTTGACAGCAAGGTCTTTCTTACAGAACTGTTTGAGGCAATGTACGATGAATTACCATCGCCAAAAACCAGGCGGAGGTATAACGAAATTAAGTGAAATCACATTTCAGAAGGATCAGCAGATTCGATCGGGTTATACAGAAGCGTTGAAACATGCAGAATGAAAACGTGCGGATCCGTTGGTATGAACAGGGGTGTGATGGGGGAATGACCGTAACTTGGAGAAGGGAAGAAACATGCAGAATCTAGGAAAGAACACAGCTGTAACTGTTTTTAGCATAATGGGCATCATGTTTGGCGAAAAGGACGTGAACATGATTGTATTTTGGAAGAAGAGCCTGACGTTTTACAGTAAGTTCTCTTCAGATATGGGGGTGCAGGCATGAACGAATCGCGTGCAAGAGTCATCTCTCAGGAAAAGGGAATTTACAGACTTCAGAGCGGTACTGAGATAAAGCCGGCCGTCGTCTCCGGAAAATACCGGTATGAAACAAGAACCGTCTCCGACTATCCTGCGGTCGGTGACTATGTTATTGCAGAATGGCCTGAAGACGACAGCCGTGCCGTAATCGAGGGACTGTTTCCAAGAAGGAGCTGCCTTATCCGAAAGGCGGCAGGTACGGCAAAGCGGGAACAGGTCGTCGCTGCCAACATTGATACCGTCTTCATCTGCATGTCGCTGAACAGCAATTTTAACATCAGGCGTCTGGAGCGGTATCTGTCTGTTACTTATGACAGCGGCGCAACGCCTGTGGTGGTTCTGACGAAATCGGATCTTTGTTCCGACCTGGAAAGAAGGATCACTGAAGTCCGGGAATCTGCTCCTGGTGTGGATGTGCTGGCAATCTCTTCACTGAATGATGATTATGAGGCAGTCATGAAGTATATGCTGCCGTGCAAAACCGTGGCGTTCATCGGTTCTTCCGGTGTTGGAAAGTCCACGCTCATCAACAGGCTGACAGGTACTGACAGTCTGCCCGCACGTGAGATTGGAAATGATGACAAGGGCCGGCATACAACGACACACCGGGAATTGATCACGCTTGATAACGGTGCCTTTGTCATTGACACGCCCGGTATGCGTGAACTGGGTATGTGGGATAACGATGCCGGCATTGACACGGAATTTGCGGATATTGAGGAATTGTCCCGTACATGTAAATACTCCGATTGCACCCACACCTCGGAACCGGGATGTTCCGTTTTGAAGGCAGTCATGGACGGAACACTGGATGTCTTACGCCTGGAATCTTATCGGAAACTGAAAAACGAAAATGCCTATGCAGCGGACAACAGCCGGTACCTCGAAGCCAAACGGGCCAAATTCAAGCGGATTTCAAGGATTAATAGATCAGGAAGAAAGCACAGGTATTGAAAGCTTGAATGAAGTTATGCAAGGGGCTTGAAAAAACTATGTCTCGAACAAAAGTACAGGATGGTTTGCAATTAATTGCAAATCATCCTGTACTTTTGTGTATACGGTATAATTCTTCATCTAAGACTGGGCAAATTTCAAAAAACGGCATTTTGCCCGTAATCACAGTTTGGCGCCTTGATTGAGCAGGCGATGCGCAGGTAAAAACTTCTTGTATTGCAATCGAGTTTCTTTACGATGAAGAAGGCATGAAAGATTGTCTGTCATATACGGTGGCTTAAAGTCATGTAACGATTCAGTGGTTATTTTCGAAAAGTTTCATTTTTTCTGAAAAACAGTGTCTGTATTTTGTTGATTTTCAAGTTTAAATCTGTCTATACCAATAATGAGATACTTAAGTGAAAATGCACTTCGGACAAGTAATATAAGTTGTTTTAATTGTATGGACATTTGACGGGCCAACGTACATTTTTATCATGATTTACATTTTCGGGATGAATTAACAAAAAATCGAAAAAAGTTGAGAAAAATCAAATTCGAGAAAACGCTATTATCACTGGAATAACAGAATATTCTAGTAAAAAAAGGTAAAAAACAATGATAAAAATCGGTTGACACCTTCTTGTTTTTACTTATAATTGAAAATGTAAATGGTTTCAAAATATGTTTTCGGAGGAAATTGACTATGACTGCTACAAAAGAAGAAATTTCAATGACGGGGTTTGCAATTGTTGCCTATGCGGGAGATGCCAGAACGGCTCTGATTCAGGCGATGGACAAGGCGAGTGAGGGAAAAATCACCGAAGCACGCGAACTTGTCAAAAATGCCGAGGAATCAATCAATCTTGCACACAATGAACAGACGAAGCTTTTGAGTGCCGAGGCGAGCGGCGATGACATGGACGTGACGTTCATCATGTGTCACGGACAGGATACGCTGATGACGACGATGCTTCTCAAGGATCAGATGAAGACAATCATTGATTTATATGAACGTGTTAACAAGCTTGAGGGAAATCCAATTGAATAATGGTTAAATATGAAAGAAGGAAAATACAATGCACTCATTCGAAGCTAAAATCGAAAAGATGAAGCCGGCTTTTGAGAAGATTGCAGCCAATCCGTACGTGTCTGCAATTCGTGACGGCTTCATTGCGGCAATGCCGATAATCTTATTCTCAAGTATCTTTACTCTTGTTGCATACGTGCCGAACGCATGGGGATTCTACTGGAGCAAGACGGTTGAAAACGCCCTTATGCTCCCGTACAACTACTCAATGGGTCTGCTTGCCCTGTTTGTAACGGCGACAACGGCCAAGAACCTGACTGACTACAAGAACCTCAGTCTTCCGAAGGTCAATCAGATCAACGCTGTTTCCGTAATCATGGCTGCAGAGATTTCATTCTTCGTTGTTGCCATCAAGACAGGCAAGGCGGGGATAGACCTCTCGTTCATGGGTACCAAGGGACTGATTGCGGCCTACGTTGTCGGCCTGATTGTTCCCAACATCTACTACTTCTGTGTCAAGAACAACATTACAATCAACATGCCGGACCAGGTTCCTCAGAACATCTCCCAGACGTTCAAGGACATCTTCCCGATGGCCTTCTCAGTCGGCCTGTTTTGGATCGTTGAACTTGTCCTGAATGCTCTTTTCAAGGCAAATCTTTCGGAATGCGTCATCAACCTGCTCTCACCTCTCTTCAGTGCAAGTGACAGCTACATCGGTCTGTCAATCATCGCCGGTGCCATGGCGTTCTTCTGGTTCGTCGGTGTGCAGGGGCCTTCGATTGTCGCTCCTGCCGTTGCCGCAATTGAATCGACAAACGTTGATGCAAACCAGGCTCTTCTTCATGCCGGCAAGCATGCATATCACGTTCTTGCAATCAACACCCAGGATTATGTCATGAACATGGGCGGTACAGGATCCACGTTCGTTCTGGCCTTCATCTTCCTGCTTCTTGCAAAGTCAAAGCAGAACAAGGCTGTCGGCAAGGCATCATTCATCCCTGTTACATTCTCCGTCAACGAACCGATTCTGTTCGGTGCCCCGATCATCATGAATCCGGTGTTCTTCGTACCGTTCGTCCTGACGCCAATCGTCAACATCTGCATGTTCAAGTTCTTTGTAACGACACTTGGCATGAACAGTATGGTTGCCACGATGCCGTGGACGGTTCCTGCCCCGATCGGCATCATCGTCGCAACAGGCTTTGCGCCGCTGTCATTCCTGTATGTGGCCCTTGCTCTTATTCTCGACGTCCTCATCTGGCTTCCGTTCTTCCGTGCATATGATGACGGAATTCTCAAGGAAGAGCAGGAAAAGGAAAAGGCAGAGCTTGCAGCTGCAGCAGCTGCTCCTGTTCAGGATGCAGTGGAGGAAACCGTTTCAGAAACTGCAGAATCAACTGATTCAAATGGAAATGTCACAATCACAAAGGATACAAATGTACTCGTAATCTGCGCAGGCGGCGGCACAAGCGGCATTCTTGCAAAGGCGCTCAACAAGACGGCTGAGGAACGCAACCTTCCTCTTCACGCTGCAGCAAGGGCCTATGGTCAGCACAATGACATAATCAACGACATGGATCTTGTCATTCTTGCTCCTCAGATGGACAGCATGCGCGGCAATCTTCAGAAAATCTGCGATCACAACGGAATCAAGCTTCTGACGACAACGGGCAAGCAGTACATTGAACTGACGCGCGATGCCGACAAGGCCATCAGATTCGTTGCTGAAAACACTCATTAGAATTGATTTTTGGAGGTGAATTCCATGTACAAGTTACCGGACGATTTTTACTTTGGCGGAGCAACCGCCGCATATCAGTGTGAAGGTGCCACGGAAGAGGACGGAAAAGGTGCGGTCATCTGGGACACATACCTGAAGAAGCAGGGACGTTTCAGTCCCGATCCTGCCTGTGACTTCTATCACAAGTATCCTGAAGACCTTGAACTGTGCCGGAAGTTCGGCATAAATGCCATCCGCGTGTCAATCTCATGGGCGCGCATCTTTCCTGACGGCTTTGGCAGAGTCGAGCAGAGAGGTGTGGACTATTATCACCGCCTTTTTGCAAAATGCAGAGAAGAAGGCGTCGAGCCGTTTGTGACGCTGCATCACTTTGACACCCCGCAGTGCATGCAGGATCTCGGCGGATGGCTTTCAGACGAGATGCTGAATCACTTCACTGAATTTGCAAAATTCTGCTTCGACGAATTCGGATCGGAAGTCAGATACTGGATCACGATCAATGAACCGACATCAATGTCATCTCAGCAGTATATCGGCGGAACGTTCCCGCCCGGCATCAAATATGACTTCCACAAGTGCTTTCAGGCAGAATACAACATGAATCTCGTTCATGCCCGTATTGTGGAGATGTTCAAGAAGGGCGGCTATGAAGGTAAAATCGGCGTTGTCCACGCCCTGCAGACGGTTTATCCCGTGAGTGATTCCGAAGCTGACCGACATGCAGCGGATTTGCAGGATGCACTTGACAATTCATTTTATCTTGACGGAACGCTTCTTGGCAGGTACACGCCGGAGGTTCTGGCACTTGTCAGGGAAATCATCGAAAGAAACGGCCAGGAAATGATTGAGATCAGACCTGAAGACGAGGCATTGCTTTCGGATGCTGCAAGGGACATGGATTTTGTCGGAATGAACTACTACTTCAGCAAGTTCATGCGCGGCTATGAAGGCAAGTCTGAGACATTCCACAACGGAACGGGAGAAAAGGGTTCGTCAGTCAGCCGTCTCCAGGGTGTCGGCGAGGAAGTTCACAGAAAGGACATCCCTTCGACCGACTGGGACTGGCCGATTTATCCGAAGGGCATGTTCGATCAGCTGAGTCGCATCAAGAACCGTTATGGATGGGACAAGGAAGTCTACATCACTGAAAACGGGATGGGATGCAAGGACAAGTTCATTGAGGACAGACAGACGGTTGATGACGACGAGAGAATCGACTACCTCAAAAATCACATGGAGGAGGTCGCCAAGGCGATTGAAGCAGGCGTCAACGTCAGGGGATACTTCGTCTGGTCGCTTCAGGACATGTTCTCCTGGACGAATGGATATTCCAAGAGATACGGTCTCTTCTACATCGACTTTGAAACTCAGAAGCGTTATCCTAAGAAGAGCGCATACTGGTATAAGAAGGTCAGTGAGACCGGTGAAGTCTGAGTAAGCAGGAAGAGACCTGGAAAAACATTTCTGAAATTAAAGGAAGCCGGGAAAAGATCCCGGCTTCCTTTTTGTCTGTTAAAATGCCGGACAGAACCAGTCCGGATCGACTGTATCTGTTCGGCATTTCGCTATAAATCAGGAGAAAATCGTGATTTTCTTCCTGCATACTGATGATGACTGCTCTGTGCTTACTTTTCCGGAGCAGGGCAGCTTTCTCTGAAAATCAGATTCGTTCCCACGACAATCTTCTCCGGTGCATATTCAACCTTGTTTTCAAGCAGCTCGCGCAATGCCAGCACGCCTCTTGCCCCCATCTGCTTCGTGTGGACGCGGATTGAACTGAGGGCAGGCATTGTGAACCTGGCATTGGCCGAGTCGTTGAAACTGATGATGCTGACATCCTGCGGGACACGGATCTTGTTTTCGCTCAGGGCACGGAGCACGCCGACGGCCATTGTGTCACTCGAAACGAAGAGCGCATTCGGGAAATCATCCGGCCGACGTTCCTCAAGTGCATCTGAAATCAGCTTGTATCCCGACTGGGGTGAGATGCTCCCCGAAAAGACGTTTCTTGGTGTATAGAGCTTCTTTGACCGCATGAAGTCACGGAAGGTCTTCAGACGTTCATCATAGATTTTTTCATGATTGTCATTTGTCCGGCCGTTCCCGATGACAATGCCGATTCTTTCAAGACCCTGGTCCAGGAAGAAGCTCAGGACACGTTCCACAGGTGTGACCATGTCAGTTACAACGCATGTGAGGTTGTTTGCGAGTGTGTCCTGTCCGACAAATACAGTGGACGGATTCAACTGAGTGATTGAATTAATCTCGCATTGACTGTACCGTCCGATGGCGATGGCACCGACGGCATCCTTGACCGGTTCCAGCGAATCGTTTCTGAAATAATGCTCAACCGTGTAGCCGTATTTTCTGGCTGCTTCCTCAACGCCGATGCGGATTGAAAGATAGTATTCATCCTTCAGCTCCTGCTCTTCCGTATACCACTGGATGACTGCCAGATTCTGGCCTTTTTTAGCCCTGTTCTTCGGCAGTGAATAGTTCAGGTCATCTGCGATTCGGAAAATCTTCTGCTTCGTCTTGTCCGTGACGGAAAGAGTCGGATCATAGTTCAGCACACGTGAAACGGTGGAAATCGAGCAGCCGGCCTTTTTTGCAATCTGACTCAGGTTAGCCATGTGAACACCACCTTTCAATACCTTCATTGTACCGCATTTCGAGTAAAAAATGGTAAAAAAGAAGGAAAAATAATGATTGCTGAGTGATGATGCCCGGGTATAAATCACAGGAGACCTTTCAATGAATGAGTTGAAGACTCTGCATTTTCAGCGGGAAATTGTGGTATATTATAGTTAAATAATCTGGAGGAAACGTAAATGCTCAAGAAGGAAAGGTTGATTGCCATTCAGAAGGCAGTCGATGAGAAGGGAATAATCAATGTCAACGAACTGATTGAAATGCTGAATGTCTCTGACATGACAATCAGGCGCGACCTTGACGAACTGGCGAAGGCCGGCAGGATTCACCGTATTCACGGTGGAGCTCAGCGCATAGACAACGTAGAGGATCTGGAACTGACTCGCAACGAGAAGACGGTTGTAAACTCAGAATTGAAGGAACAGGTTGCAAGGAAGGCGGCAGGTCTGATTGTTCCCGGTGATACGGTCTATCTCGGACCCGGGACGACGGTCGAGCCTGTTATCAGATATGTCAGGAAACCCGAGCAGATACGCATTGTCACGAACAGTCTTCCGGTGTTTGAGGCATGGAAGAATACCGGCGCTGAACTTGTTCTGATTGGCGGCAGTTTCCGCAGAAAGTCGGGTGCCTTCATAGGCGGCCTTGCAGAACAGATGCTGCGTGAGCTCAAGTTCACCAAGGCCTTCGTCAGTGCCAACGGCATCAACGACGAGAACGTCATGACTGCCAATGCCGAGGAAGGTCAGACACAGGCCGTTGCGCTGAACAATGCGCAGGAGAAGATTATGCTGCTTGACGAGACCAAGTTCAACAGAAATGACTTCTATCGCTACTACAATCTGTACAACATGGATCGCATCGTGACGTCGGACGGCCTTTCAGACAGCACATTCAGACACTATTCGACGTTTACTGAAATCATAAGATGAAAAAGCGGCAGCCGGAATCCAGCTGCCGTTTTTTCTAGAATACTGTCACTTCAAAGCCTGAATGGAATGATGATCCTTCGTCTAGAGTGTTGGTATAGTATTTCGTTTCGAATCTTCCGTCTGAATCAACTGTGTCAGCCACGCTCCACCATGGTTCAATGCATACGAACTGTCCTTCTGCAGGCCAGGATGACCAGATTCCAAGTGCCTTTGAGTCGGGGCTTGAAACCTTCACTCCATGTCCGTGTTTCGTACTTTTCAGCGTGAATGAACACGGCTTCTGCTTCAGGTCATAAATCAAGGCGTCGTTTCTGAACAGCTCGTGAGTGACGGGCAGTTCCGGACACGTTTCCTGATATGAATTCTTCGGGTCAATCAGGCTGTTCTTCAGGGGGATGCGCGTCAGAGTTTCGGGTTCAATCTCGATCACATAGTCATCGAAGCTGTCGTTTTCCTTGAGAAGGGTGGAAAATGCAGGGTGAGCGCCAAGACCGAAGTACATTGTGCCGTTTCCTGTGTTTGTGACTTCATATTTTGTCTTAAGCGTGCTTCCGTTAAGTTCGTATGTGATTTTAAGTTTGAAGTCATATGGATAAACTGTTCTGGTCTGTTCGCTCGAACATAGTTCCAGCACAACCATGTTGTCGGTTTTCTTCACGACGTCAAAGTCCGAGTCGCGCGCAAATCCGTGCTGTGTCATGTGATATTCCCTGCCGTCTGCAAGGTATCTGTCATCCTTGAGCTTGCCTTCAATGGGAAAGAGCACCGGTGCATGACGTTTCCAGTACTTTGCATCACCGTTCCACACATATTCTCTTGCACTGTCCCTTGCAATGAGGGAAGTGAGCTCTGCGCCATGTTCGCTGATCAGCGCGCGCAGCTTTTCGTTTTCAATCATTACCGTCATTTTATTCACCCTTCTATCTGCTTGAGTTCAATCAGTTCACCCGTCACGCCGATTACGGCGCCGGCTGCAATCTTGTCCTTCCTGCATGCGTGAACGAGCTGGAACTTGTTCTTCTTGACGATGCGTCTGTTTTCCGCCTTGAATCCGTCAGGAAGAGGCTGGTTCGAGCCCTGAGGCAGAATCACGATGACTGCAAATCCGCTGTCGTGAACCTTGATCGGGCTGTAGTGAAGCGTATCGCTGTACATTTCAAATACAGTTCCGGCAGGTACGAAGAACAGTTCCGCATCCTTCCTGGGATTGATGCTTCCCTTCTCCTCAAGCACCGCACGATGGGCCAGGACCATCACAACATCCGTCAGGGCAATGTTCACTTCGCTTCCCTGATGATATTCGACTGCAGTGAAGTTTCGTGTCTGTCCCGTGCATTCGCCCGCTTCAACCGGCATTCCGGCGTACACTTCATCTGAAATGCTCTTCATCAAGGGAAGGCTTTCAAGTTCCGGGTTCGATGGTGCATAGAAGTTTTCCCTTGGATCAACGGATATGTTTTCTTCTGCGAACTCTTTCAGTTCATCAATGTCAAATCCTTCCCAGACCACACCATATTTTCTGAAATCAGGATTGCTGATTTTCCCGATCTTGTATTCACTGTTTATCTTGCACATCTTCTCATAGGCATCCATTGTCAGACTCATTCCCTTCATCTCATTTTCTCGATTTCAATCTGTGAATAATAGTGGTCGAACAGACTGGTGTCAATACAGCCTGTCTTCTTGTTGAGCGTATTCAAGATTCCGGCTGTCATGGCCGTCTTAAGGACCTCTTCGGCATTTTGCCTTCTGTTAAGGGCACAGGCGAGACCGGCCACAGTTGAATCACCTGATCCGACGGGATTGACTGCATCAATTACCGGAATTTTTGCCTGGTACAGTTCCATTCCCACCTTGGCCACGGCTCCGTTTTTTCCGAGTGAGACAACGACCCATGGAATGGAGGAGAGCATGGGATTTTCAAGCAGAATATTCTTCAGCTGATTCATGTCTTCGACTTTTTCACCTGCAATCTGGCCTATTTCCTCCTGGTTCGGCTTGATCAGGTAAGGGCGATGCAGACTTGACAGACTTCTCAGCAAAGGCTTTCCCGAAGTGTCAAGCAGGGTTTGAACGCCTTTTTTCTCCGCAATTTCAATCAGCTTCGAATAGAAGTCAACGGGAAGGCCCTTCGGAAGACTGCCTGAGATTGTCATGATGTCAATGTCTTCAAGGCATTGTTCCAGATGATTCATGAACCCTGCAGCTTCATCTGCGGTTATTTCAGGACCACTTTCAAGGATTTCCGTCTGTTTTCCGTCGTCATGAAGAATTGCGATGCAGTTTCTTGTCTCTCCGGAAATCTGCATGAAACGGTCTTTGATACCGTCTTCGTCCAATTTTCTTGAAATATAGTTACCAAGATCTCCTCCGAGAAATCCTGAGGCCTCGGTTTTCTGTCCCAGCTGAGAAAGTACGCGTGCAACGTTGAGCCCCTTTCCGCCTGCTGTCTTTCGTGCAGTGGAGACGCGGTTCACAGTGTCGATGTTCAGATGCTCCAGCGGATAGCTGATGTCAACTGACGGGTTCAGAGTGAGCGTCAGAATTGGTTTTGACATAGATGGCACATCCTTTCAGTTTGTTTATGTTTGTACGAACATAAATTAACACTTTGCAGCGGAACAGTCAATACCCTGTGTAAAAACCGCGGCAAAAAAGGATATGGAATTCATGCGACGGGTGGAACACTATGATAAAAATCAAAAGGACGACACTGATAACATGGTTAACAAACAAAAACTTGCAAAAATATTGTTGACTTTTGTTTGGTAAGGTGTTAATTTAGAACATGTAAGGAACGTTAACAAACACAAAACAAACATAAGGAGGTTGTCCCATGCTGAAGAAGGAACGTCTGATGAGCATCATGGAAATGATTGACCGGGATGAAATCATCACGGTAAGCGATCTGGTTGAATCACTGGGCGTTTCCGACATGACAGTCAGGAGAGATCTTGATGAACTGGCGGAGGCCGGCAAACTGGTCAGAATTCACGGAGGAGCGCAGAAGATTGCAGTCAGTGGCAAGGAAGAGTTGTCCCGCAATGAAAAGTGCGAACTTCACGGGAAGGAAAAGCAGTCTGTTGCGAGGAAGGCCGCATCACTGATTGAACCTGGAGAAACCATTTACGTAGGGCCCGGGACGACCAACGAACTGATTGCCGAATATGTGGAAAATGTTTCTTCATTGCGGGTTGTTACGAACAGCCTGCCTGTATTTGAGCGATGGAACGGAAAGGATGGCGTTGAGGTCATCATGATCGGCGGAACATATCGCGCCAAGTCGGGAGCATTTGTCGGAGGGCTGACCAATTCAGCCATTAAGGACCTGAAATTTGCCAGGGCCTTTGTCGGAGTCAACGGCATTCATGATGACCGGATGATGACAGCCAATGCCGAAGAAGGAATGACTCAGCTTGCAGCGCTGAACAACGCCGGGCTCAAGTTTGCAGTCTGTGATTATCACAAGTTGAACAGGGATGATTTCTATTGTTTCTACAGTCTCTACAACATGGATGCCATGATCACAAACGGGCAGCTGGGAAAAGATTCACTCAGACACTATCAGGAATACACAAAAATGATCATTGCTGAAGACAGCTAGGATAAAGGAGCGGTATTTATGAAAATTGCAGTTGCTGCCGACAAGGCAGGATTTGATTTGAAGGAAACGGTCAAGAAGTATCTTGAAGACAAGGGGTACGATGTGCTTGACCTGACGGAAACACCGGCGGATGACTTCGTTGATTCATCAGTGGCCGTTGCTCATGCGGTTCTGGACGGTACTGCGCAGCGCGGCGTGATGTTTGATGAATACGGCACGGGATCGGCCATGGCAAGCAACAAGGTTCATGGAATGGTTACGGCAAACGTCACTGAAGAGAACACGGCGCACATGACAACACAGCATAACGGTGCCAAGGCAATTGCCATCGGTGCCGGCATTGTGGGACCGCGTCTTGCCGAGGCGCTTGTTGATTCATATCTCAGCGTTGAATATGCCGGCGGCCGTCATCAGATCCGTCTTGACATGCTTGAGAAGCTGTACTGATTTAACTGGGAGGCATGAACATGATTATTGCTTTAGGAAACGACCATATTGTAACGGATGTCAAAATGCAGATTTCCGATTTTCTGAAATCCCTCGGACATGAAGTCATTGATGTCGGAACATACGACAACACGAGGACTCACTATCCCATCTACGGACTCAAGGTGGCAGACCTTGTCCGTGACGGGAAGGCAGACCTGGGTGTTGTTCTCTGCGGAACCGGCGTCGGAATTTCGACGGCCTGTGACAAGAACGTCGGAATCCGCGCGGCACTTGTCGGTGACGTTGTGACTGCAAAATATGCACGTGAACAGTTGAATGCAAATGTCATCAGCTTCGGCGGCGCAGTTGTCGGCGAACATCTTGCAGAAGACATTGTCAAGGCGTTCCTTGATGCTGAATACAAGCCGACTCCGAAGAATGAGGCGTTGATCAGGAAGATTGACGCTGTTGAGGAGGACAATCCGGAGCAGCATGACAATCCACATTTCTTCGATCATGAGATGAAGCTCTGGAACGAAGGATACTATCACGATTAAGACACTGCATTTGAAAGGAAGAAGAACATGTCAAATAAAATTGAAGCTTTGAAGCGTTTATCAAATGAAGACGGCGTAATCGCAGCCCTGGCCATCGACCAGCGCGGTTCGCTGAAGAAGATGCTGGCAAGTGCAGCCGACAAGCCGGCCAATGAAGAAGACATCGTTGAGTTCAAGAAGGTCATTTCACGCGAACTCACGCCTTATGCCTCAGCCATTCTCCTTGACCCGGAATACGGACTTCCGGCGGCAAAGGTTCGCGATGACAATGCGGGCCTGCTTGTTGCATATGAGAAGACAGGCTACGATACAACGGAACCGGGCAGAATGCCGGACCTTCTTCCGACATGGTCTGCAAAGCGTCTGAAGGAAAACGGTGCTGACGCAGTGAAGTTCATGCTTTACTATGATGTTGACGAAGACGAGTCAATCAACTCCCGCAAGCAGGCATTCGTTGAACGCATCGGTGATGAATGCCTGGCAGAGGACATGCCTTTCTTCCTTGAACTCATGTCCTATGACGCAGGCATTGACGACAACAAGAGCCGCGAATATGCCAAGGTCAAGGCTCACAAGGTCAATGACATGATCAGGGAATTTGCAAAGCCACGCTATAATGTCGATGTGCTGAAGGTTGAGGTCCCGGTCATCATGGACTTTGTCGAAGGCTACGGTGATGGCGAACCGGTTTATACGAGAGAAGAAGCAATGCAGTTGTTCAAGGAGCAGGATGAAGCAACGAACGGCGTGCCATATATCTATCTGAGTGCGGGTGTTCCGGCAAAAGTCTTTCAAGATACGCTGCGCCTGGCTCATGAAGCGGGATCGACGTTCAACGGGGTCCTCTGCGGACGTGCAACATGGAGACACAGCATTGAGCCATTTGCACAGGAAGGCGAGAAGAAGGCCGTTGAATGGTGCGACACGGTTGGCAGAAAGAATATTGAAAGCTTGAATGAAGTGCTCAAGGAAACGGCAACTTCATGGGAAGACAAGTTATAATGTTGATTAAGGTACGCTGAAAGAGGATAAATTTCCGTTTTGCTCTTCAGATAAATGAATGCCGGACGATTTTGTCCGGTATTTTTTTATTTTGAGAAATGAACTGTCAAATGCAGTGCCGCATATCATCTGCCTGTTCAACGAGGACGGAATTACGGTCAAAAAGCCATTTTCTGGGATTTGCCTGTAATCATCACCCCAAAAAGCAAAACCACCACACTCAAAAAAGATCCGGGACTTCCCGGGTCTTTTTCAGTTTGAAGTATTTTTTAAGATAAGTAAATCGTTAATAAAATCATAAGAAAAACAACACTTTAATTACCAACAAGTTTCATAAAAAATTCTGAATAGTGAAAAAACATTGCAGACAGGCGCTAATTC
This sequence comes from Ligilactobacillus sp., assembly GCF_036846325.1. Lineage (NCBI taxonomy): Bacteria > Bacillati > Bacillota > Bacilli > Lactobacillales > Lactobacillaceae > Ligilactobacillus > Ligilactobacillus sp. The sequence continues at coordinate 23,591 of NZ_DAIUCE010000008.1, forward strand.
TTGCGATTGAAATTTTTAAGTGATATAACGAAAACATAAGCGATAGCATAAAAGATAATTAATACATATTCACAAGTTACTGCATACATATCATTTGAATATTTTAGAAAAGAAGTGGCTGAAATGTGTATTATCGGGATAACTTAAGACCATCTGCCATTCATGATGGTCTTTTTATTTTCGAAATAATTTAAAGGAGTGAATATTTATGCACATAAGTACAGGGGATACAACGTTCATGATGCTTTGTACGGCAATGGTGTGTCTGATGACGCCCGGCCTGGCATTCTTCTATGGAGGACTTTCAAGAAGCAAGAACGTTCTTCTGATTATGATGGAGTCGTTCATTTCAATGGGAATAGTTACGCTGATCTGGATCTTCGGCGGATTCGGCCTGGCATTCGGCCGTGACGTTCACGGGATTATCGGGATGCCGACTGATTATTTTGCACTTCATAATGTTTCGCTCGTGCCAAATGCAGTGCACGCAGCATCGATTCCCTTTGCACTGTTCTTTTTATTTCAATTGATGTTCTGCGTGATTACGGTTCCGTTGATTACAGGTGCATTTGCACAGAGACTCAACGTCAAGGGATATGTTCTGATGCTGATTTTCTGGACGATTCTGGTTTATCTTCCGGTATGTCACTGGGTCTGGGGAAATGGCTTCCTGGCAAAGATGGGATTCGTTGACTTTGCGGGTGGAACCGTCATCCATACGACAGCCGGATTTGCGGCGCTGGCAAGCATTGCGGTTCTTGGCAAGCGTCAGCTTAAGGAGCGAAGCATGAAGCCAAGCAATCTGATGGCTGCGGCAATCGGGACCGGACTTTTGTGGTTCGGCTGGTTCGGTTTTAATTCCGGCGGTGCATTGAAGGCCGGTTTGCTGGCAACGACTGCATTCATGAATACGATTGTCGGTCTTGCAAGCGGAATGGTCGTCTGGCTGATTTATGCCAAAATCGTTCACGGTCACATCAGCTTTGTCGACGTGCTTACCGGATCGGTGGCCGGACTTGCAACGATTACGCCTTGTGCGGGCTACATTAAGCCGACGATGGCAGTCGTTGTCGGCATTGTTGCCGGCATCGTCTGCAACGTTGCCGTTTCCATCCAGGAAAAGCTCGGCTGGGACGATGCGCTCGGCGTCTGGGGCGTTCATGGCATGGGCGGCTTTACCGGAACGATCCTGATCGGTATTCTGGCAAGCAGGACCATCAACGGTGTTGCTGCAGGATGGCATCAGTTCATGATTCAGGCCTTAGGTGTGATTCTCGTTGCCGTTTATGCATTCGTCATTACATGGATTCTTGTCAAAGTGCTTTCCATGATTACTGACATCAAGCCTACAAGAGAGCAGGTCGAGGAAGGACTCGACAAGGTTCTGCTTGATGAGGCGACTTATGATTTCAATTCCCTGAAGGGAGGTGAAGAATAATGCTTGGAGTAGTATTGCTTTACGTTGGTATTGTCTTGATCAGCAATGGTTTTTACGCCGTCGAAGGAATCAAGGACAAGTCAATCGTCGTGATGAACTTCTTCACGGGCGGACTGGGATTAATCCTGAACATTGTCTCAATTTCCTATGGCGTGGTTGCGGGAAAGCCTGAAAGCTGGTTCTACGCAAGCGCAACAGGTCTGCTGTTCGCATTCACATATCTTTATGTTGCACTCAATGCGATTTTTGATTTTGATCAACGGCTTTATGGATGGTACAGCTTGTTTGTTGCGATAAATTCAATCCCGGCCGGAATTTTATGTTTCCAGAATTTCGGCGGCAATTGGATTTATGGAATCATCTGGTTTGCCTGGGGAATTTTGTGGCTGACAGGATTTCTTTCAAACAATCTCAAGTGGAATCTCGGAAAGTTTCCGGGATATCTGGGAATCATTGAAGGAATTTTAACGGCTTGGATTCCAGGATTTTTGATGCTTTTAAACATGTGGCCTAAGTAGAAGGAAGGATAAATGATGCAGCTTACAGAGCGTGAGAGAGAAAAGATGATTATCAGTCTGGCTGGTATGATTGCACAGCAGAGAAAGGACAAGGGCTTGAAATTAAACCATCCGGAAAGTGTTGCCTTGATTACAAGCTATATTCTTGAAGGTGCCCGTGCCGGTAAATCAGTTTCCGAACTGATGAACGAAGGCGGACAGGTCCTGACAAGAGAAGACGTCATGGAAGGCGTGCCTGAAATGATTCCGATGATTCAGGTTGAAGCAACCTTTGTCGACGGCACGAAGCTTGTCACGATTCACGATCCTATTCGTTAAGAGAAAGAAGGAAATTTAAATGATTCCAGGAGAATATAAGTTATCGGATGAAAAAGTGCCATATAACGTCGGATACGAAGCAATCTCGCTTGAAGTCAAGAACGTCGGCGACCGTGCCGTTCAAGTCGGCTCGCACTATCATTTCTATGAAGCAAATGAAGAAGGCCTGCGCTTTGATCGCAAGAAGGCCTTTGGCAAGAGACTGGACATTCCAGCGGGAACTGCTGTCAGATTTGAACCGGGCGAAAAGAGAACGGTAAATTTGATTGACTTTGGCGGCAAGCGTCGCATATTTGGCTTTAACAACAGGGTCAACGGCTACCTTGACGAAAGCACGGAGGAATAATTATGAGTTTTGAAATGGATCGAAAGCAGTTTACCCAAATGTTCGGACCGACAGTCGGTGACAGCGTTCGTTTGGGCGACACGAATTTATTTGCACGAATTGAAAAGGATTTGACCGTGCATGGACAGGAAAGCAAGTTCGGCGGCGGCAAGGTCCTGCGCGACGGCATGGGCGTTAACGCAACTGAAACGCGCGAAAACAACCCTCTTGTAGCAGACACGATCATCAGTGATGCAACAATCATCGACTACACGGGCATCTATAAGGCCGATATCGGCATCAGAGACGGCAAGATTCTTGCAATCGGCAAGGGCGGCAACCCTGACAACATGGACAACATCGATTTTGTCGTCGGTGCAAGCACGGAAGCAATTTCCGGCGAAGGCATGATTGTAACTGCCGGCGGCATCGACATTCACGTTCACTATCTTTCACCAGGCCTGACGCACGCAGCTCTCGACAACGGGATTACGACACTGTTCGGCGGCGGCACAGGTCCTGCCGACGGATCCAATTCCGCAACCTGCTCACCAGGCAGGTTCCATATGCATCGCATGATTGAAGCACATGACAATGAACCTGTCAATGTCGGCATCATGGCCAAGGGTGCCGGCGCAACTCCCGAAACGATCGAAGAACAGATCAGAGCAGGTGCTGCCGCCGTCAAGACACACGAAGACTGGGGCGCAACTGCAGCCGGAATCGACAATTCAATCAAGGCTGCTGACAAGTATGACGTTCAGTTTGCCGTTCACACCGACTCGCTTAACGAAGGCGGCTTTGTCGAGAACACGATCAACGCATTCGGCGGCCGCACGGTTCACACGTTCCATACAGAAGGTGCCGGCGGCGGACATGCTCCTGACATTATGATCGTTGCAGGACAAAAGAACGTTCTGCCTTCTTCGACGAATCCGACGAACCCGTACACGAAGAACGTCATCGACGAACTCTTCGACATGACAATGGTCTGCCACAACCTTGATCCCAAGGTTCCAGAAGACGTTGCCTTTGCTGAATCACGTGTCCGCAAGCAGACCGTTGCCGCTGAAGACGTCCTGCATGACATGGGTGCCTTGAGTGTCATGACTTCGGATGCGATGGCAATGGGCCGTGTCGGTGAAGTCGCAATGCGCTGCTGGCAGCTTGCCGACAAGATGAAGCTTCAACGCGGACCTCTTGAAGGCGACTCCGAATATTCAGACAACAACCGTATCAAGCGCTATGTTGCCAAATACACGATCAACCCTGCAATCATGAACGGTATTTCAGATTACGTCGGTTCAATCGAACCGGGCAAGTATGCCGACCTCGTTATCTGGGAACCAGCCAAATTCGGTACGAAGCCGAAGATGGTTCTCAAGGCAGGCATGATCGCATACGGCGTCATGGGCGATGCAAGCTCCAGTCTGCCGACGCCTGAACCACGCATGATGCGCGATCTCTACGGCGCAAAGGGCAAGGCTGTCGGAAGCACAAGCATCACATTCGTTTCACAGTATGCCTACGAGCACAACATCAAGGAAGAACTCGGCTTAAACAAGATCGTGCTTCCCGTTCACAACACACGCAATTTGACGAAGCGCGACATGAAGCTCAACAACTATACACCGGAGACAATCAAAATCGATCCGCATTCCTTCAATGTCACGATTGATGACAAATTAATTACCTGCGATCCCGTAGAACGGATCTCACTGGCACAGAGGTACTATTTGTACTGATGAAAAATGCAGGGGCCGGATTTTCATCCGGACCCCTGATACTTAACGATACTGAAGAGAGGGAAAAAAGATGATATTAACTGAGATTTACCGAAACGTGGACGACATCCCGGATATCGAAAGCTACCATATCGAAACCGCAATGGTCAGGAGCGATGATCTGCTGAAGTCGATTCAAAGGGTAACCACGGATCACGGTAATGACTATGGAATCAGGCTTGAAGATGAAAACCAGGTTCTGGAATCAGGCTCTGCATTTAGAATCGGCGAAAAGCGTCTGCTTGTGATCAGCGTGATTCCGGACGAGATGATCGTGGTCAAGCCGAAGAACATTGATGAAATGGGGGTAATCGCACACTTGCTCGGAAATCTGCACAAGCCGGTTCAGGTCAAGGACGGCACGATTTCACTTTTGCTGGACAAAGTCGTCGTCAATACGCTTGACAAGCGCCATGCTGATTATGAAATCAAGCAGATTAAGCTTGATGAGCCGCTCAAGTATGCGGACTTGACGAATGGAAAATGAAATTTTGAAATATCTCGAAGTGTTCCAGATCTGTGACTCGACGTTTCCAATCGGAACGTTCAATCATTCCTTTGGAATGGAGAATTATCTGCATGACCGGCGCATCAGGAAGGCTCCGGAGTTCAACATCTGGATCACGAATTACTATCGTTCCCAGTTCAAGTACGGGGAAGGACTGTTGACCAGAATCTGCTACGAGGCGATTGAAAATGATGACTTCGAGAAAATCATCGAATACGATAATTCCCTGACCAAGGCGACCCTTGCGCTTGAAACAAGGGAAGGGACAAAGATGATTGCGCATCAGATGATCGGACTGATCAACCGGATCTACGGGAATTCGATTAATCTTCTGAACCGTTATGAACGGGCGATTGACGATGGAAAGGCATACGGAAATCCGGCAATAGTCTTTACGATCTTTGCCCACTACAAGGGAATGAAACAGCGTGATCTGACGCTGATGTACGGTTACAGCGTCGCTTCGACGCTTGTGCAGAATGCTGTGCGGGCAGTACCTCTTGGACAGAAGGAAGGACAGGTTATTTTAAACGGACTGATCTTTCTTCTGGACAAGGTCTGCGCAGAAATCTCGGAACTGGATGAAGAATTTCTCGGTGCGAATGCCCCGGGACTGGAACTTGCACAAATCAGGCATGAGACGCAGACCTCGCGCCTGTTCATGTCATGAAATCAATTTACAAAGGAAGTTTTTTAATGAAACGTGCAGTAAGAATAGGTGTTGGCGGCCCGGTCGGCTCCGGAAAGACGATGCTGATCGAACGCCTGACGCGCAGATTGAATGATGAGTACAACATGGCTGTAATCACAAACGACATTTATACGAAGGAAGACGCCAGGTTCATGGTAAGGAATTCCGTCCTTGACAAGGACCGGATCATCGGCGTTGAAACGGGCGGCTGCCCGCATACAGCGATTCGTGAGGATGCTTCAATGAATCTTGCGGCAGTCGAAAAACTGGAAGACCGCTTCAACAACGAGCTTGACATCATCTTCGTCGAAAGCGGCGGCGACAACCTGGCCGCAACGTTCAGCCCGGAACTGGTCGATTTTTCAATCTACATCATCGACGTTGCCGAGGGCGAGAAGATTCCGCGCAAGGCAGGACAGGGAATGATCAAGTCTGACCTGTTCATCATCAACAAAATCGATCTGGCCAGGTATGTCGGAGCAGACCTTGACCGCATGAAGAGCGATTCTGAAATGTTCCGTTCAAACGGCACGTTCCTGTTCACCAACCTTAAAAAGGATCAGGGTCTTGATGAGGTCATCGACTGGATCAAGAATAACTGCCTGTTAGAGGATCTGGAAGCATGAGCATGTATGATGGAACGATCAAATTGAGTTTTGTTTCGAGAAACGGGCGGACGGTCGCAAAGGACACTTACAGAAGCGGCAATTCCCGGCTTTCATCATCGATTCCTGTAAATGACGGAACCCCGTATTATTTTCTGATTGCAACCGGCGGCGGCTATACTGAGGGTGAAAGCTACCTGCAGGAAATTGATCTTGAAGAAGATACTCATGCCGTTTTGACGACGCAGACGCCGAATTACGTCTACAAGAGCGAAAACATGAAGCTGACCCGGCAAAAGGCCAGGGTCAGCGTGGCCAGGAATGCCTGTCTTGAATTCTACATTGACGAGACCATTCCTTACAAGAACGCTTACTATCGTCAAAATACAGAGATTTCAATGGAACACGGTGCCAGACTGATTCTGACCGACGGGCTGACAAGCGGGTGGTCGCCTGACGAGCGCCTGTTTCAGTATCATCAGATCGGTTTGAAGACAACGATTCGTATGGGAAGCGAATTGCTTTTGAATGATTTTCTGCTGGTCGATCCGACAAGCGAGCCGATGCATGAGTTCGGCTATTTTGAAGGAAGAACCAATTTCAACTCTGTCGTCATCATCGATGAGGATGCGGACGGGAAAATGGTTGACGAGTTGAGAAAATATTTGAACGCCTACCAGACGAATTCCGCATGGGGCATCTCATTGCTTGAGGAATCAGGGCTTGTTCTGAGGGTAATGGGGGAAAGCGCCCATGCAAACCATAAGCTCATGTGGCATTTTATCGAGTATTATCGAAAAGAGATTTTGGGATTCGAAGCACTGGATTTGCGTAAGAGCGAACATCTTGAGTTAGGGTGGTAAAAATGAGTATTTTTGTTAATTTTTTGGTGGCAGGCTGCGGGGCATTTTTCGGCGGCGGCGTAAGAAAGCTGTTGTCCGACTGGCTGAACGGATCGGACAAGCCGTTTCCTGTCGGAACGTTTGTCGCAAATGCGGTCGGTTCGCTTTTGATTGGCGTGTTGCTGACGATGTTTCAGACGGGTGAGATGACGGGAACGATGAACGTGTTCCTGGCAACCGGCTTTTGCGGCGGGCTGACAACATTTTCGACCTTTACGCTTGAAGTTTTCAAATACTTTGGAAAGTCAAGGCAAAACACGGCTGTCGGCTACTGGATCCTGAGCGTTGTTGCCTGCATCCTCTGCGTCTACCTGGGGATCTGGCTTGATTTTATGATTTAGCAGGGTGATTTTTATGGATAAGAGAATAGAATTATTGATTGTTTGTTTAGGATGCTTTTTAGGCGGCGGTTTCAGATATCTTGCCGAATTTTTCGTTTCGTTCAGATATTCGGACCAGTTTGCGGTTCTGATCGTCAACCTCATCGGGTGCTTCATCATTGGAATCGTAACTGCTCTCGTAACCAGGAAGACCGTTTCGAAAGGCTGGGGAAAGTTTCTGACGACAGGTTTCTGCGGAGGTCTGACGACGTTTTCGTCATTTGCGAGCGGCATTAATCGCCTGATGTTTTTCGGAAGCACGGGCCTGGCTGTTGTGTACATCGTCTTGAACATGGTTTTGGGAATTCTGTTTGTTTATCTCGGATGCTTCCTTGTCCTGGGTGATAAACTGGGCGAAGTTTTTGATTAGCGGGGGAAGACAATGCATATTCCAGATAATTATCTCAGTCCTCAGACCTGTGCGGTGATGTTTCTGGCTGCGGCACCTGTCGTGGTCTATTCAATCAGGAAAATCAAGGTCAGGCTGAAGGAAAGGAAGGAACTTGCCCCGATGCTCGGAGTCGCCGCATCATTGTCTTTTCTCATGATGATGTTCAACGTTCCGATTCCCGGAGGAACAACGGGACATGCTGTCGGCGGCACGCTGCTTGCAATTCTGATCGGGCCGGATGCGGCCTGTGTCGCGATTTCCACGGCACTTTTCCTGCAGGCGTTCCTGTTTGGAGACGGCGGGATTCTCTCGCTTGGGGCAAACATCTTCAATATGGCCTGCGTGATGCCCTATGTCGGATATTTCATTTGTTCATTCTTCAGGAAAAACGGTCATGACAGCCTTGGAGCAATCATTGGTTCATATCTCGGCATCAATGTCGCAGCGCTGTTTGTCGGAATCGAACTGGGCCTTCAGCCTCTTTTGTTCCATACGGCAAGCGGGCAGCCGCTTTACAATCCCTACCCGCTGTCGCTGACGATTCCAGCAATGTGTCTGTCACACCTTTTGGTTGTCGGCTGGATTGAAGTCTTCTTCACGTTTGTCATTTACAAGTTCGTTCAGCGAGTTGCACCCGGTGAACTTTATGGCGAAAGTTCAGGTGAATTCAGGAAAATCAAGATTTTCTACGGAATAATTCTCGGACTGATTGTCCTGTCACCGCTCGGGCTGCTGGCAAAGGGAACCGCCTTTGGAGAATGGTCGAACCGGGAGCTTCTGGCAAGACTCAAGGCGGAGCATCTTGCTTCGACCTTGCCGCACGGACTTTCCCATGGTTTGTTTTACCAGTCATTCTTAAGCGATTATCAGGTACCGTCAATGTCGTCTGAAATTCTGGGCTATGTCTTAAGCGCATTGATTGCGGTGCTTGTCTTCCTGTTAATAAGCAAGGTTTTGATAAGTTATGCAAAAGAAAGAAAATGAAATGATGCCGGCATGGCTTTTGGGACGTCATGAGCCTGTTGAAATTCCCGAAAAGAAGAATTATGTTCTGGCCAATCTCAGAACCGTTGCCAGAATGCTGCTTTATTTTTCACGATCCAGACCAGGCTATGAAGCAAAGGGACTTCCATGTGTAAGGTTATTCGAATTAGTAGTCATGATTATCTGCATATTATTGTCAAATACAGTCCTCTTTCTTGAAATTATGCTTGTTATTGTAATGCTGCGCCTGGTCTTTCTTCCCGGAATGATTATCCGGGAAACGATGGCGAAACTTCTGAAGCTTATGGTCGTGTCATTGCTGGTGATTATGCCGAGCGTGCTTCTGCACAACGACAACCTGGGGATTTTTCTGGCACGAACCGCGCTGGTAATGCTTTACACCGCGCTGTTTCTGGCAACCACTCCATGGAATCAGTTCGTAGAAGCCCTGGAGCAGCTGCATTTTCCAGGGGTGATGATTCTGACGCTTGACATTACCATCAAGTACATCGGAATTCTGGGAAGGTATCTTGAAGAAATTCTGACAAGCATCAAGCTCAGATCCTTTGGAAACGGAAGCAGTCGGAAAACGGTCGGCGTCATTTTGGGACAGCTTTATCTGACGTCAGGGAAAAGAATGACCGAGCTTTACGAGGCGATGGTTCTGCGAGGCTATGACGGCGAGCATTTCAAGGCAAAAAGCTTTAGGTTCGGAGTCGTCGACTGGCTGACAGTCGTTGAAGTTCTGGCAGTGATAATTATTTGCGGGGTGATCAGATGACAAGGACGCAGGGGGAAGACAATCAGATGATAAGAATCAGGGGCGGAAGCTACAGCTATCAAAATCAAGTCGGGTTTCAGGGACTGGATTTTGAAGCCGGGGAAGGCGAATCCATCTGCATCATGGGGCCTAACGGTGCCGGCAAATCGACTCTGCTGAAGGCAGTCGTCGGACTGTATCCTCTTGATGAGGGCACCTACGATTTTTGCGGGCAGAGAATCGATGCCGCTTTTTTGAAGGATCGCATGAAATCAAGCAAGCTCTATCAGCAAATCGGGTTCGTTTTTCAAAACAGCGAGATTCAGCTTTTCAACACGAGCGTTTACGATGAGATTGCCTTTGGTCCGCGAAACCTTGGCCTTGCTGAAGAAGAGGTCAGGGAGCGGGTTGAAGACTGCCTCTATCTGCTGCAGATTGAAAATTTGCGGGATCGCATTCCCTGGCAGCTCTCCGGCGGCGAGCAGAAACTGGTTGCAATCGCCGGCATTTTATCATCCAATCCCGAGGTAATCATCTTTGACGAACCGTTTAACGGGCTTTCGCGCAGACACTGCCGGGCGGTCAGAGAGGTTATCCAGAAACTAAGGAAAGCCGGCAAGACGATTATCATTTCGAGTCATCATTTCAACCAGATAAAGAATCTGGTCGATGAAATTTATATTTTTTCAGAAGAGCACACGATTGTCAGGAAGATTGCGACTGGTGATCTGAAGGATATGCCGGAGTTCGGGGAATATTTGGATAATGTGTAAGGTGTGGAGCCGAACGCTCAGCCCCCGCGTATCCAAGGTGCACTTGCGACGGGTAAGCTCGTCTTGCCCGAGCAAGGGTGCTTGGGACAAGGGGGTTGTGAGGCGAAACCTGATTATGACAAGGTGCGAAGACCAGCCGCTCAACAAGGCGGTAGATAAGGAGGGACGCAAGCATTGGGCGACCGAAGGCGAGCTTGTCTCGTCCAGGGAGACCTTGGTTGCGATAGGGGGAATGCGAGCTGGAACCTGATTATGACAAGGTGTGGAAGCGAACGCTCAGCCCCTGAGCACTAAGGAGGCTCGCACGACGGCAGGTCATCCTGCCAAGTGGGAGCTTCTTAGGCGGAGGGGGTTGCGAGCTGGAACCTGATTATGA
>NZ_DAIUCE010000009.1:0-33405 GCF_036846325.1 Ligilactobacillus sp.
AGGTAATATTTCAATCAATATGCGAACGAATTTATAATCGCTATGTCATAATCTAACTATAAAGTAAGGAAACAGTCAGTTAAGCAGTTAGTTGTAATTGGATAAGCGAGATGTAGTCAACGTCGGGCAACTGATTGGCTTTTTTTCATATTCTGATTGAGGAGGGGATTGAAATGGATACATACAATTTGTTAAAGACGGCAATGGACGTATCGCAGACGCGTTCAGAGCTCATTTCAAACAATATCGCAAATGTCAATACGCCTAATTACAAGGCAAAACGCGTCGTTTTCGAAAGTCAGCTGAGTCAGGCAATGGATGGCCTGAACCTGACGGAAACTCATAAGAATCACATGCAGACCGGAGGAACAAGCGGTCCTTACATCACATCTCGCAATACTGGATTTCAAAAGAACGGGAATAATGTTGACATTGACACCGAAATGGTGAACCAGGCACAGAACAGTCTGTATTACAGCGCGCTTACTTCTCAACTGAACGGACGCTATAAAATGATGAATTACGTGATTAATCACTGAGAGGGATAGACTATGAGTATTTTTAACGGACTTCAGATCAACGCAAGCGGTCTTTCGCTTGAGAGAATGAAACTTGACGTTGCATCAACGAACATTGCAAACGTCAATACAACCAGGACTGCCGAGGGCGGTCCCTACAAGAAGAAGACGGTTGAGTTCTCCGAAAACCTGCGTCAGGCTCAGGAAACGAGCGGAATTACAAGTGCGGGTGTCAAGGTGACGAACATTGCCGAAGACAATACGACCAAGCTGACCTATGATCCGACGAATCCCGATGCTGATGCGAACGGATACGTTGAGATGCCAAACGTCAACATGGCGGATGAAATGGTCGACATGATCCAGGCAATGCGCACTTACGAAGCAAACGTTTCGTCAACCGAGGCAAACAAGAGCATTTTGAAGAAGGCACTCGAGATTTCAAAGGACTAATTTAGGAGATAAGCTATGAATTCAATTTCAGGATTAGAGAACTATCAGAACCAGCTGGCGAAGATTACGGGACTGTCTGATGGACAGAATCAGGCATCAAAAACCGATGCAAAGTCCTTCGGGTCGGTTCTCGAAAAAGCCATTGCAGGTTTGAACAGTAACATGAATACAATGGATCAGGGAACAAACGGAGTGATTTCAGGGACTGAAAGCGACCTGGGAAAGGTCATGATCAACATGACTGAGGCCCAGCTGTCATTGGAAACCGCAGTCCAGGTGCGCAACAAGGTGATTGATGCGTACAACGACATCAAGAACATGCAGTTTTAGTTAGTAGCAGGGGGTTAAAGTCAAGTGGATAAAGTAAAGGACGCTTTAGAAGCCTTGAAGGCAAAATGGAGTGAGTTGAGCCGCCTTGTCAAGATTGCCATCGTTCTTGGGGTCATCAGTCTCTTTGCGATAATCGGCACAGTTTACTATATGAACACGCGCGTTGAATACAGCGTGCTGTTTTCAAATCTGAGCGAAGCAGACGCCGGGACGATTTCCCAGGATCTTGATTCGCAAAACATCAAGTACAAGCTGGCTGATGACGGCAAGACGATTTTGGTCGACAAGACGAAGGTCGACCAGTACCGGATTGACCTGGCCGTCGACAACAAGCTTCCGAGCAGTTCAAAGGGGTTTGAGCTGTTCGATTCGGCAAACATGATGACGACTGATGAAGACCGCAAGATCATGTATCAGAGAGCTTTGACAGGAGAACTGGAAAACTCGATTGCAGCCCTGGACGATGTTGACAAGGCCAAGGTCAACCTGACGATTCCAAAGTCCGACAACGTGTTTGACAATTCGACTTCAAAAAAAGCCAAGGCATCGATTGTATTGACGCTGAAAGGGACATCGATTTCAAAGGATGCGGTTCAGGGGATCGTTGCCCTGACGACCGGTGCGGTTCAGGGACTTGATAAAAAGAATGTCAAGGTCGTTGACCAGACAGGCAGGATCTTGAATAAAAATGAAGAAGACGATTCTTCGGACAGTTCCAGTGCAACGAGCAAGTACATGAAGCTCAAGAGCCGGTACGAAAAGCAGATGGAAAAGAAAATCACCAACTTGATTGAACCGGTTGTAGGCAAGGGCAAGGTCAAGGCCTCTGTAAACGTTGATCTGAATTTTGATGCAGTCGAAAAGAAGACAACCAACTACAGCAATCCTCAAGTCAGAAGCGAAAACGTTCAGGCAAGCGGCAAGCAGGCCGAAATCAAGCAGGCGCAGACAGGGCAGGTAAACGACAACGTTGACAATGTCACGGGCGATGCAAACAATGACAATGCTTCCTACAGCAGGACGGTCAACAACGAGCTGAACACTGAAACGACGAAGATCATCAATGCACCGGGGTCAATCAACCGCATGACGAGTTCCGTCGTCATCAACGGCGACCTGTCGGCAGGTGATGCCAGGAACATCCGCAAGCTGATTCAGGGAGCACTTGGCTATGACAAGCAGCGCGGAGATACCGTTTCCGTTCAGGCAGTCAACTTTGCAAGAGCGAAGGCGAAGAAGAAGAAGGCTGCAAAGAAGCCGGCCAAGAAGACGAACTGGGTATTGATCGGAGCATTGATTGCAGCAGGTGTGCTTACGCTCGGAACAATCATCTTCCTCATCATTCGTCGTCGCCGTCGTCTGGCTGAAGAGGAAGAAGAATACTATGACGATGATTATGACGTTGACGTAACTGGTGATGAAGGTGAAGAAGAAGGAGAAGAGGAGGCAGAAGAAGCTGCCGACGAACTCGATCCTGAAATTCTGGCAGAACAGGAACGTCAGAAGAAAGAAGACGAAACCAAGCGTAAACTTGCCGTTTCAACTGAACAGAAGGCAAAGGATTATGCTACGAAGCATCCTGATGTCGTTGCTGACTTGATTTCAGCATGGGTCAAGGAAGACGGAAACAACAAGAATAAGAAGTAGATTGGGGTGTTTTGAGTAAATGGCAGAATTAAGCGGAATAAAAAGGGCAGCGATTCTGATGATTGCACTTGGTTCGGAAACTTCTTCAAAGATCATGAAGCAGCTTCCCGAATCGATGATTCAGCAGGTCAGCTACGAAATTGCGAACACCGACTATGTTTCTCCCGAAGAACGTGACTCGGTGATGAACGAGTTCGTCAATACTGCCCAGGCACGTCAATATGTGCTTGACGGTGGGATTGAATATGCCAGGAATCTTCTTAATCAGGCACTGGGACCGCAAAAGGCGAAGGAAGTCATTGATATTTTGAATCAGATTCAGCTGCGCGAGCGACCGTTTGACATTGCCCGCAAGGCTGATGAAAAGCAGCTTCTCAATCTTTTACTTGAAGAACAGCCGCAGACCATTGCGCTGATTATGTGCTACCTTCAGCCTGACAAGGCTGCAAGCGTTCTGGCGGAACTGCCGACAGAGCTTCAGGCGGAAGTTGCCGAGCGGATCGGTTCGATTTCGTCAACTTCCCCATGGGTCATCAAGGCGATTGAACAGGTGATGAAAAGCAAGTTCACGAGCTTCGACGAATCTGAAACGGAAAAGGTCGGCGGCGTCAACACGTTGGTCAACATTCTCAACTCTGCAAGTCGCAGCACGGAAAAGAACATCATCGACGATCTGGAAAAACGTCAGCCGGAACTCGGCGCAGAAGTCAAGGCCAACCTCTTCACGTTCGACGACATCATCACGCTGGAAGGCCGCGACGTGCAGAAGGTTCTGCGCGATGTGCCTAACGACGTCCTGGAACTTGCACTCAAGGGTTCTGCAGAAGAGATCAGGGAGTTCATTTTCAAGAACCTGTCGACTCGTGCAGCAGACAACATCAGAGAAGATCTCGAGTACATGGGACCGGTTCGTCTGTCGTCCGTCGAAGAAGCACAGCAGAAAGTCGTTGCAGTTATCCGTCGCTTAGACGATGCAGGAGAGATTTACATCGGAAGAGGCGAGCAAGATGCAGTGGTCAAGTAAAAGAGGCAGCATAGTCAAACTGTCGTCTGTAACCAGGGGAGACGAAAAGGAAATCGTCACGAAGGTCGTTGAGAAAAAAGAACCTGAGGACAGTTTGCCAAACGAAGAGCAGCTCCTGATCAGCCGGACGGAAAGAAAACTTGCCAAGGAGCGCGAGGAGCATCGCAGAAAGCTTGATCAGATGGAACGTGAAACCATCGAAAAGGCAAATGCAGAGGCTGAGCAGATTAAGGAAGATGCAAGAAAACAGGGCTATGATGATGGTCAGCAGTCAGGCTATCAGGATGGTTATCAGGCAGGATTGAACATTGCACAGAAGGTCATCGAACAGGAAAAGAACAATTTGAATCAGGCAAATGCTGACTGTCAGAAGTTTGCCAGGGAAAAAGAAGAAGACTTGCGAGAATTTGCAATCAGGCTGACTGAGATTCTGATCAAAAAACAGCTTGATGTCGATGCTTCGACAATCACCAGTATTCTGGCTCCCGTCTTCATGGAGCTGGAAAAGCCGGATGAAATGATTATCGTCAGAGCAAATTCCCGCTACAGGCAGCCGTTGATCGATCGTCTGGACAAGATGCACAAGGAGGTTCCGAACCTGCGTTATTCGGTGCTGGAAGATGAAAGTCTTGAGCCGTATACTGTGAAGATTGAGTCAAGTGAATCGTTCATCACGGTTGACATCAAGAAAGATTTGGAAAAGTTCTTAAAGAGCCTGGATGAGGAGAATGATCATGATTGATTTGAGTTTTCCGGCCGAAGATTACTTATATCAAGCCGAACATCACAAATTTTATACGACCTACGGCAAAGTCAGCGAAGTCGTCGGCCTGGTCATCAAGGCTGAGGGACTCAGCGTGTTCGTCGGTGAAATCTGCGAAGTGGCCGTCAAGGGTTCTGACAAGGTCGCCTTGGCAGAGGTGGTCGGATTCGTCAAGGAAACGGTGCTTCTGATGCCTTTGGACGAACTTGAGGGAATCGGACCGGGGTGTGTCGTCAAGCCGACAGGCAAGACGCTTCAGGTCAAGGTCGGCCCGCAGCTTCTGGGGCATACGCTTGACGGCCTGGGCAGACCGTTTGACGATTCTGACATCGATGTCGACAAGCTGGTCGATTATCCCGTTATTCAGGATTCGCCGGATCCCTTCAGAAGAAAGCGGATCTCAAACGTCATGCCGACTGGGGTCAGAACGATCGACGGACTTTTGACCGTCGGCGAAGGTCAGCGTATGGGCATCTTTGCCGGCTCAGGCGTCGGCAAGAGTACCCTGCTCGGGATGATTGCGAGATATTGTCAGGCAGACGTGATTGTGATCGGACTGATTGGCGAACGTGGTCGCGAAGTGATGGAATTCGTCGAAAAGGATCTCGGAAAGAAAGGCTACGCCAAGTCGGTCGTGGTCTGCGCAACATCCGATACGCCGCCGCTCGTCAGACTGAAGGGTGCGCATACGGCAACCGCGATTGCTGAATATTTCAGGGATCAAGGCAAGAAAGTCGTCTTGATGATGGATTCCGTGACCCGCTTTGCGATGGCGCAGCGCGAAATCGGACTGTCAACCGGTGAGCCGCCGACAACAAAGGGCTATACGCCGTCGGTGTTTGCGGAACTGCCAAAGCTTCTGGAACGAAGCGGAATGTCTGAGAAGGGTTCAATCACTGCATTCTACACGGTGCTTGTCGAAGGTGACGACATGAACGAGCCGATTGCCGATGCTGTCCGCGGTATCTTAGACGGACACATCGTTCTTTCAAGAAAGATCGCCTCGCAGAACCACTATCCGGCAATCGACGTCCAGGTCAGCCTGAGTCGTCTGATGAAGGAGCTCGTTTCGGAAGAACATACGAAAGATGCCGGTGAATTGCGTGAAAACATGGGTGTTTACAACGATTCAAAGGATCTGATCGATATCGGGGCCTACAAGAAGGGGTCAAATGCAGTGATTGATTACGCAGTTTCGCTGCATGTGCCGATTGAAGATTTTCTGAAGCAGCGCGTTGAGGAATATTCGAGTTTTGAGGAAACGGAAAGCAGACTGCACGGGTTGTTTGAAGAAGTGCCGAGCGGTCAATGGTCCGGCTGATAAGCCGGAGGAAAGGGGCTTTTTTAGATGAAGAAATTTCAATTTTCCTTACAGAAGGTTTTGGAGTATCGCATGACACTGGAGGATCAGGCAAAGGCCAGATTTGCAAACGTTCAGAGGATGATCAATCAGACCGAACAGGAAATCGTTGATCTCGGACATGAAAAGCGTGACATGATGGACGTTCGTGAATATAATCTTGGCAGACTGCAGGTGCAGAGAAGATATCTGGCTGAGCTTGATAACGAAATAATGGCGGCTCAGAGCCGGTTGAGAGATCTTCATACCGAACATCAGAAGGCTTTGAGCGAATATGTCGAAGCACAGAAGGAACGCAAGGTTCTGGAAAAGCTGCGTGATAAGCAGAAGGAAGACTATCAGCTTGAAGCAAGTCACGAGGAGCAAAAGCAGCTTGATGAGATGGCAAATCGTCCCAAGTATAAGATGGCGTAGAAGCTGCAAATTTGAAAGGAGGTGAAGGAATGGAAAAGGTGATGCCAAATGTCAGTTCAGCTGCTGTCGAGTCCGTTTCCGGTTCTTCGCAGAAGACGGTCAAGGCAGGTGACAGGGATGCGTTCAGCAAGCTTGTCAGCAGGAGCAGATCGAAGACACAGACAAAGGTCAGCCGGAAGAACGACGGTCAGAAAAACGGTGTAAAGGATGACGGCAAAGAGGTTTCCGATAATTCCAGGCAGGATTCTGACGATAAGGACGTTGCAGTCAAGGATCAGCAGTCTGATGAAAAACAGACGGGAAAAGACCAGGCGCAGGATGAAAAACAGACTGCAGCTGTTCAGGTTGCGGTTCAGCCGGTTAAGACGCAGGTTGACAAGGCAGTCGCTGAAACTGATGTGAAGTCTTCAGCGACTGAAAACGAAACGCCTGATGCAACGACGGTTTCCGAAGTCCTGGAATCAGATTCCGACCAGAAGCCAGCAGCAATTCAGCAGACGGTCACGAATGATGTCCAGACTGAGGAAGTCCAGACGCAGCCTGTGGAAGATGCAGACGTAAAGGTGCAGGCATCAGCTGCAACGGATCAGGACAGGCAGACTCCTGAAGTTCAGACAGATGTTCAGGCAAAGGCTGACGTTCAGCCGGCTCAGGAACAGACGCAGGTGGTACAGACCACAAGTATCGAGCAGACTCAGCAGGCAGGACAGAATCAGGTTCAGCAGACAGAAAATCAGCAGCAACAGGCTCAGGCAACCGTCAAAGTCGAGGAAGTCGTCACGGTTCAAAACGTTGAAGCCCAGGCAGGCGACGCAAAGGTCGATTTAAACGAGCTTGCGACGCTGAACAATCAGGCCCAGGCGCTTCAAACAGCTCCGGCTGATACGAAGGCTGCATTTTCAGCCAAGATGAACGTTGCAACGACGCGGGCAGCTGAAAAACTCGCCCAGCCGATTGTTGAGAAAGTTTCAACGTCGGTCGGTCAAAACGGCGGACTCAAGACGATTACGCTGCAGCTGACGCCGGCAAAGCTCGGCAACGTGCGCGTCGTGATGCACGTTTCCGAGCAGGGAATTTCGCTCAAGTTCAATGTTCAGACCGATCAGGCAAAGCAGCTGCTGCAGTCGGTCACCGGCAAGCTTGAGCAGATTTTGAAGAATGCAGAGGCCAACTCGACGCAGCGCGCAACGCAAAGCTTCAATCTTCAAAAGGCGGAGCAGCCTGAAACCGTGACGAAGACTCCGCAATTCGAGCAGGACACGGGCAGTCTGCTGAATTCGAATCAAAACGGTGCTCAGCAGTTCAACCAAAACGGCATGCGTCAGATGAGAACGGTCAGCGGTTATCGCAAGGCGCCGGTTCTTGAGTCCGGTCAGGAAGATGAGGACAAGAAGGAACAGGTGCCGACGAGCACAATCAGTATTCTGGCATAGGAAAGGAGAAGCAGATGACAGAAGTAGTTAACAATTCGGCAATCAGTCAGGCCCTGAGAACGGCAGACGTTTCCAAGGCGGTTGCCGGTGCGGCTAATTCCCAGACGTTGAAGAACATCGGGAACAACAACTCAACGATCAAGATTGACGACTTCCTTAAGATCATTTCGACTGCGATGAGCAATCCTTCGCTTTCCGGCGATTCATCATCGTCAGGTTCAAGCGGGACCGACTACATTTCGCAGATGGCTCAGTTTTCAACGATGGAAACTTTAAATGAGCTGAACAAGACCGTGACGACGGCAATGATGATTTCGCAGCAGCAGCAGGCATTTTCATTGATCGGCAAGACGGTTGACATGGTTGATGACAAGAATCAGCCGTTTACAGGCAAGGTCGAACGCGTTTCGTTCAAGAACGGATTTGCGCAGATTTACGTCAACGGCAAGTATTATGACATGAGTTCTCTCAGCGGGGTTGGTGAATAGAAAATGCGTATTTCTCAAGTCGGCTTGGGAAATCAGAATCACGCAACGGCCCAGGCACAGGAAAAGAGGAATCAGCAGGATTTTGGCAATGAACTTGAAAAAGCGCAGTTGAAAATTTCCAATCACGCTCAAAAGAGAATGAGTGCCAGGAAATTAAATCTTGCAGATGACGATTATGTTCAGATTTCAAGGGCAGTCTCCGAGCTTCAGAAAAAGGGAAGCAGGGAGTCCTTGCTCTTGTACAAGGACATGGGGCTCATCGCAAACGTTCAGAACAGAACAATCATCACGGCGATGGGCATGAACGAAATCGGAACTGTCACGAACATCGACAGTACCAAGTTTATCAAATAGCAGCCGGACCGAAAGGAAGCTGCTGCATCTTTCGAACGACTGAAGAAGATGCAATCATTTAACGGGAGGAATTTTTAAATGTTAAGATCTCTTTACTCAGGCGTTAGCGGCATGAAGGGCTTTCAGACTCAAATGGACGTTATCGCCAACAACGTTTCAAACGTCAACACCCACGGCTTCAAGGCCGGTCGTGTCCTGTTCCAGGACATGGTCAGCCAGAACACGACGTCAGCCACAGCTCCCGGCCTTGGCCTTGGCGGTGTCAACGGCAAGCAGGTCGGACTCGGGATGCAGACGGGTGCCATTGATACGATGACGACACGCGGCA
Organism: Ligilactobacillus sp.; assembly: GCF_036846325.1. NCBI lineage: Bacteria > Bacillati > Bacillota > Bacilli > Lactobacillales > Lactobacillaceae > Ligilactobacillus > Ligilactobacillus sp. The sequence continues at coordinate 9,113 of NZ_DAIUCE010000009.1, forward strand.
ACATGGAATCCACCGGTCAGGACATGGACCTTTACATTCAGGGCGAAGGCTACTTCGTCGTGCGCAAGGAAGCAACGGCCGACTCCGATGCCGTGACATACTATACGCGTGACGGTGCCTTCAAGCGCGACAGCCAGGGCTTGCTTGTCAACGCCAACGGTTATCACGTCAAGGGTCAGCCGACAAGGGGAAACATCCCTGCCGCCTGGGACGATAATTTCAAGAGTGAAGATTATTTCGGCAATCCGAATGCCACGGGATCCAATCTTGCTGACATCAACATTCCGGAAACGGTCAACGGTCAGCGCTTCGAATCAGTCACAATCGACAACTCAGGCCTTGTCGTTGCAAAATACGGCGATACGCGCTATGCGATGGGCAAGATTGAACTTGCCAAGTTCAACAACCCGTCCGGCTTGCAGAAATCAGGCAGCAACAACTTCTCCGTCACGAACAACTCAGGCGATCCCAACTTTGCAACGCCTGGTCTTGGCGGTACAGGTACACTGGAATCAGGCTTCCTTGAAATGTCAAACGTCGATCTGGCCGATCAGTTCTCACAGATGATCATTGCAAGTCGTGCATATCAGGCAAACTCGCGCAGTATTACGACTTCGGATGAAATGCTGCAGGAACTGCTGAACCTGAAGCGTTAATTGTCAATGAATAAAAAGTGAGTGGTAGCGTGATTGAATTAACAGCATGGAGCGGCGAGCAGTTTTATCTCAATCCGGATATGATTGTCAGAATCGACGAACGGCCGGACACGGTGATTACATTGAACGACGGCACACCGATTGTCGTCAGGAACACCGCAAAGGAAGCGGTTGAGAGAATCACGGAATATCGCCGCATGGTTTTCAGCAGATTGTTGGATGTAAATGCAACGGAGGATGACTACAGATCCTCAGAAAACGAGAGAGAGTTGGGTGAAAATGGATAATAAGAAAGAAGCACCGAAGGCAAAGGCAAAGAAGCCTGCGGTAAGTGAAGAAACAGAAGTTAAAAAAGGTCCAAAGTGGGGAATCCTGATTCCTTTGATCGTGATCTTGACGATTTGTGGCAGTGTCGGCGGTACGGTCCTCGCAACGCATTTTCTTACGCCGAAGACGGAACAGGCAAGTTCTTCCGTCAAGCGCAACGCCGGAACGGGCAAGCTTTCCGATGACGAAAAACTGGTCAGCGTGCCGAAGTTCGTCGTCAACCTTGCAACGGACGATCCGACCAATACGCAGTATGCGCGCCTGAAGATTTCGATTCTGGTCGAAAATGACGACAAGGCCGCTGAAGCCAAGAAGAACATGGCTGTTATTCGTGACGCCGTCATCAATGTCATGAAGAAGAAGAAGGCCACGGATATTTTGAGCAATTCCGGCAGCGTAACGGCTTTGAAGAACGAATTAAAGGACGGAATCAACGAAGAGCTCGGCGAAACGCTGGCAATTCAAGTTTACGTAACGGATCTCGTTGTTCAATAAAACTTCTTGAAAAGTTAGATGTAATTCTGTTGATTGGGTTTTAAGCATTATGTAAAATACACTCAATTAATGAATTCTGCGGGGGTATCCGCGTCAGTTAGTTGGAGGTTTTGTTGTATGGACGGGATTTTGGCACTGGTCAAAATGATTGCCGGACTGGTGGTGGTTCTGCTGCTGCTTGTCTTGACGCTGAAGTATCTGAATCGATTCACGAACAGGTCGAATGAGAATTTCCGTGTCGTGAAGAAGATTGCGGTTACGAAATCATCGTCTCTGGCAATCGTGTTGATTATCGATAAGTATTACGTGATGAGTTTTTCGGAACAGGAAAACAAGATCATAAGGGAACTGTCAGAAGAGGAAGCGGAGAAGCTGATTCAGGAAAACAGGCAAAATGAAGAAAGACAGCTCGAAATGGCTGAAAACTTCAGAAAAATTTTCGAGAAAGCTAAGAGGAAGTAATGATGAAGTTCAATAAGAAGAATATCAAAATTGCGGCGCTGGTGCTTTTTGGAATGCTCGCCTGTTTTCTGATTGCGGTCAGGTTGCCTGACCACGTTGCCGCGGTAAGCACGAGCGACGTGACGAATACGGTCAATAAGCTGATCAATGGAAACAATCAGGGCTCATCAAGCAGGATCGTCGATACGTTCGTCATCATGACGCTGCTGTCGGTCATTCCGCTGATCTTGATCATGACGACTTCGTTTACGCGAATCATCGTCGTCCTGTCGTTTGTCAGGTCATCACTCGGGACTCAGCAGAATCCTCCCAATCAGGTTCTGATCGGGCTGGCACTGTTCCTGACGTTGTTTACGATGCGCCCCGTCTACAGCGATATTTATCATAATGCGATTCAGCCATACAATGAAAACAGGATTACTCAGCAGGAAGTGTTCGACAGGTCTGAAAACCGCATGAAGGAATTCATGTACAAGCAGGCCAATAAAAAGGACGTCAAGCTGTTCAAGGATCTGGATCAGAAAAATGAACAAAAGAAGATCAAGTACCGTACATATAAGGACATTCCGTTTACGGTAATGGCACCGGCCTTTATCCTGAGCGAGTTGAAAACCGCATTCAGCATCGGCTTCCTGCTGTTCATACCGTTTATGATCATCGACCTGGTCGTGGCCAGCGTCTTGATGTCGATGGGGATGATCATGCTGTCTCCGGTCATGATTTCGCTTCCGTTCAAGATTCTGCTGTTTGTTCTGGTTGACGGCTGGTATCTTCTGGTCGAGTCACTTGTTCAAAGTTTCAATTAAGGGGGCAGGCAAATGAGTATTGAAGTCGTAACAGATGTGATGCGTGACGCGCTGGTCCGAGTTCTGATCGTCTCTGCACCTGTCATTTTAGTTGCAATGATCGTTGGCCTGATCATCAGCATTTTTCAGGCAACGACGCAGATTCAGGAACAGACGCTGAGTTTTGTTCCAAAGCTGGCAGCAATCTTCATTACGCTGATTTTAGCGGGAAATTTCATGATCAACATTCTGCTCGAATTTACCCGGCATATTTTCAGAATGATCAGCAACTTGTGAGGTGAAAGGCATGAGCATGGTGCAGATCCAGATATTAGGCCTGATTGCATGCCGCGTGTTTTCGTTCATGTCAGTTGCCCCGATTCTTTCTGAAAGGAATTTTCCGAATCTCTGCAAGCTGATTCTTGGCGGCGGATTGATTCTGTCTGCATTTTCGCTTGTTGCAGCCTTTGAAAAGGAAGTTTCACTTGTTGTCTTCATTTTAATGGCAGTCAGGGAAACGGTTTTCGGGCTGGCAATCGGCTATTTGTGCCGGCTGGTTTTCTTCGGGGTCATGATTACGGGTCAGTTCATTGATTTCCAGGACGGTTTCATCATGGCGCAGGCGTACGATCCGACGATGCAGGCATCGACCTCGCAATTCGGCAAGATGTACTACTGGCTTGCAATCATGGTCTTTTTTGCCAGCGGGCTGTACAGGCAGATGATCAGAGGATTGATGACTTCATTTGACATCGTCAGGCTTGGATATCCGACTTTGACGGACGAATCAATCGGAGGAATCGTCAGGCTTTTTACCAAGACGTTTGAGATGGCCTTCAACATGGGGGCTCCGATTCTCATTTCGATTCTTGTGATTGACATCGTGCTTGGAATATTGTCGCGTTCAATTCCGCAGCTGAACGTATTGATGCTGTCGCTTAATGTGAAGACGACAGTCAGTTTCATCATCTGCATGCTGGTTTTGCCGAACATGGTCGATTTTCTTGCAGATAATTTTTCGGATATGATTCAAAATATGGCCGACTTTATCAGATCAATCGCTTAGGAGAGGCAGGTGAGAAGTGATATGGGAGACAAGGATGGAAAAACAGAAAAACCCACTCCGAAGCGGATTCGTGATTCACGGAAACGCGGTGAGGTGGCAAAGAGCCCGGATGTCGTTGCGGCAGTCGCGTTGTTTGCCTTTGCGATGCTATTTGTTCCACTTTGCGAATTTTCCATAAAGCACTTCTCACCTTATTTTGTCAATTATCTTGAGATGCTGGCAAATCCCGATCAGATGATCGGAAGTCTGGGAAAGGTTGCGCTGCAGGCAGTTCTGATGATTTTCATCATGGCTGGTCCGTTCATGCTGATTGCAGTCGTAATCGGTATCGTCGGCAATATCATTCAGGTCGGGCTGCTCTTTACGGCGACTCCGATCAAGCCGGATTTCAAAAAGCTCAATCCTCTGAATGGCCTTAAGCAGATGTTCAGTCTGAGGGCATTGCAGAATCTGGCAAAATCGTTGGTTAAGCTGGTTATCGTCGGATATCTGTGTTACAGAAAGTATGTTGAATCAATTCCGACGCTGACGAGTCTGTCTGAGGTCGGAACAGGCAAGGTTCTGCTGTTCATGCTTAACATCAGCAAGGATCTTGCAATGCAGATCGGCATCCTTCTCGTCGTCATTTCGGTCTTTGACTATGCATTTCAGCGTTACACGCACATGAAGAACCTGAAGATGTCAAAACAGGAAATAAAGGACGAAATGAAGCAGATGGAAGGAGATCCGCAGGTCAAGGCTCAGCGTAAGGCCAAGCACCGCGAGATGATCAGAAACGCAGTCGCACAGGTCAAGGATGCCACGGTTGTCCTGGCAAACCCGACGCACCTGGCAATTGCAATCAAGTATGATGCTGAAGGAGCAGGCGTTCCGCAGGTTCTGGCCAAGGGTGCCGATGACGTGGCGATGAGAATCAAGGAAGAAGCAAGAAAGCAGAACGTGCCGATTATCGAAAACAAACCGCTGGCACGGGCGCTTTATCCCAAGGTCAATGCCGGAGATTTCATTCCGGTCGAATTCTATGAAGCCATTGCAGAAGTTATTGCTCTTGTTTATAAGCTTGAACAGGAAGCCAAGGGAAAGATTTAGTCAGGAGGAAGTAATAAGTTGGACAATAAAGCGAAGGCAAAAAAAGGCGGGCTGACACCTGCTGAAATTGTAATCTCGTTTCTTGTCGTGGGTATCGTCGGATTGATTATCATCCCGCTGCCGACGTCATTGCTTGATATTTTCATTGTTACGAACTTCACGATTGCAATTAACATTTTGCTCATTACGTTGTTTACCAAATCAGTTTTGGAGTTTTCAACGTTTCCGACTGTTTTGCTGATTACGACGATGTTCAAGCTCGGTTTGAACATGTCGTCAACCCGGTCCATTCTGACGACTGGAAACGGCGGGCACGTAATCGAGGCCTTTGCCGATGTCGTGGCCGGTGAAAACTATATCGTCGGAATCATCCTGTTCGTAATCATCATGATTGTGCAGCTGGTCGTTGTGACAAACGGTTCAGGTCGTGTCGCTGAAGTTTCTGCCCGTTTTACGCTGGATGCCATGCCCGGCAAGCAGATGGCGATTGACTCCGATTTGAATTCGGGGGCAATTACCGAAGAACAGGCAAGACAGCGCCGCAAGGATCTGCAGCGTGAGGCTGATTTCTACGGCTCGATGGATGGTGCTTCGAAGTTCGTCAAAGGCGATGCGATTGCCGGCATCATCATCGTGCTTGTCAACCTGATCGGCGGAACCATCATCTTTACGGCAAAGGGTGATTTGTCGGTTACGGATGCTCTCAGCCAGTTCGGGAAGCTTGCGATTGGTGACGGCCTGGTAAGTTCGATTCCATCGCTTCTGATTTCCCTGGCAACCGGTGTCATTGTCACGCGTTCTGAAGACAACAGTACTTTCGGAACGGACATTGCAGACGATGCATTGAGAAATCCGCAGCTTTTCAGAGTTGTCGGAGTCATTCTGCTGATTCTGGCGCTCGTTCCCGGATTTCCCAAGATTCCGTTCATCGCACTGTCACTGGCAATGTTTGCCGCCAACGTTCTGGTCAAGCAGAAGGAAGAACGGAGAATCAAGGAAAGAATCAAGGAAGAACAGACGCTTGCATTGCAGCGCAAGAAGGAAGAACAGGAAGAAGACGACGATGTGGCATCGTTTCAGGTCGAACCTTTGTCGATTGAAATCGGCTATGGCCTGATTCCCTTAGTTGACAGCACGATTGACAACAGTCTGATGAACAGGATTTCCGCCATCAGACGCCAGACGGCCCATGAGCTCGGAATCCTGGTCAGCCCCGTCCGCATTCGCGATAATCTGTATCTGAACGCAAACGACTATTCAATCAAGATTCGCGGCAACGAAGTCGGTCACGGAGACATCTATCCTGATAAATACATGATCATCAGCCAGTCTGATGACGGAACATTTCCGTTTAAGGGAATTCCGACCAAGGAGCCGGCCTTTCAGCTCGATGCGTTGTGGATCGATGAAAAGGATAAGGAAAATGCAGATCTGCAGGGCTTCACGGTGATTGAACCGCTGACGGTCATTGCGACGCATCTTAAGGAAATCATTCATGCGCATGCGCCGGAGCTTCTTGGAAGACAGGAAGTGCAGAAGCTGCTTGAAGGCATCAAGGCCAATAATAATGTCGTGATTGACGAGCTGATTCCAGACATCATGCGTCTGGGTGAAGTCGAAAAGGTTCTGCAGAATCTGCTTGAGGAAAACGTTCCGATCAACGACTTGTCAACGATTCTTGAAACCCTGGCCGATTACGGAACGGTTACGAAGGATACGGAGGTTCTGACCGAATATGTCCGTCAGGGATTAAGACGAACGATTGCCAACAAGTATGCTGATGAAAATGACCGCATCAACGTGGTCACGGTTCATCCGAAGGTTGAAGAGATGGTTTCGCAAAGCATTCAGAAGACCGCAACCGGATCATATCCTGTAATGAAGCCTGATTCGGTCAATAAGATTCTGACTGCAATCGGTGACATTTCGCAGAAGATGGCGGCACAGAACACAACCTACGTCATTTTGACGTCGCCGAAGATTCGTTTAGCCTTCAGAAAACTGATTGCATTCAACTTCCCTGACATTGCAGTGCTTTCATTGAATGAGATTCCAAATGAAATTGCAATTGAATCAGTCGGGAACATTGAAATCTGATGCAACGGATTAATCAAGGAAAGGAGATGTGCCGTTTCATGTATGAGGTTGATCGGGAACAGGAAATATTGAAATACTTGCCCTTGGTAGAACGTGTTGCCAACCGCATCTCCATCAAGAATACTGAATATGAATATGATGATCTGTATAACATCGGCGTCATCGGCCTGATTGATGCAATGCAGAAGTTCGATTCGTCAAAGAAGGTTCCGTTTGAAAACTATGCGGCCATCAGAATCCGCGGGGCCATCATCGATGAAGTCAGACGTCATTCAAAGATATCCCGTTACAAGATGGGGAACGTCAACAGTTTCTATAAGGCCAAGCAGGAACTTGAACAGGAATTGAAACGTGAAGTGACCGACAGGGAAATCATGAAGAAGATGGGAATCACCTCATCCCAGCTTGGCGACATTTATGACAGCATTCAGTATCTTTCATCGGTTTCGCTTGAAAGCACGCTTTATTCCAACAACGACGAAACTGTCGTGGTTCAGGACACGCTGAGGGATTCCAGGGCTCCGAGCGGAGAGAAGGAATTAATCAGGCAGGAGAGGAAAAAAGAACTGGTTGAAGCAATCAAGCGTCTCTCGGAACGTGAACAGCTCGTTTTGAGCCTGTATTACGAAGAAGAGGCGACATTAAAGGAAATAGCCGCAATTCTGGATGTTTCGATTGCCCGCGTTTCACAGATTCACGGCCGGGCGATTGCCAAGATCAGAGGCTATATTGAGGAGGAGAATCAGGAATGATCAGATCAATTGATACCTTGAAAAGCAATTTTGAAGTATTGCAGAAGAGGCAGGAGGCAATTTCTGCGAACATAGCCAACGTGAATACAAACGGTTATCAGGAAAAGAAACTGTTCCAGTCGACATTGAAAAACGTTCAGCTGCATAACTTCATGGGCGGACTGAAGAATGAACAGCGCGTCAACGTCGGGAATTTCACGTTTGGAAATCAGATAGACGGTTCATATCTGAACACGCAGTCCGGTTCAATGCATGAAACGGACTTGAAAACGGATTTTGCAATCAACGGAGCAGGCTACTTCACGGTCCGCATGAACAACGGTCAGATCGGTTATACGAGAAACGGCAATTTTACCGAAAATCGTCAGGGACAGCTGGTGACTCAGGAAGGATACACGGTTCTTGGTGCAAACGGACAGGCGATTCAGGCAGATGAAGCCAATCCGGACTTCATGATTGTTTCGTTCAACAATGCATCCGCCCTGCAAAACCAGGGCAATACGATCTATACGAGCAATGCTGCAGGAACGCAGATTCAAGGTGAGGTTGTGCAGGGCATGCTTGAAGGATCGAATACGGATGCGGCTCAGAACATGGTGGATCTGATTCAGACTTCACGTGAATTTGAAGCCAACCAGAAAGTCCTGAGCACTGCAAACCAGACGCTCAACAAAGCTGTAAATGAGCTTGGCAAGATTTAGCGGAGGAATCAACAATGAACATGAGTCAGATTTTGTCCATCAGCCGTTCGGGGCTTAATGCCTATCAGCGCGAAATGGACGTCGTTTCAAACAACCTTGCGAACGTCGATACGCTCGGATACAAGGACAAGCGAACAACGTTTCAGGAACTTCTGAACAACGGAACCAACGCAAACGAGGTCGGCCTGTCGCAAAATGCAGGCAACGTTGCCATCAATGCCGGTCTCAACGTTCAGCAGGTCAACGAGAACTCAGTTCAGGGCGCGTTCAAGTCGACTGCCGGAACCTATGATCTGGCAATTGACGGTGAAGGATACTTCGGAGTCAGGGACGGCGCAAATAATCTGTACCTGACAAGGGACGGCAGCTTCAGGCGCGATGCCGACGGGAACCTTGTGACGAGCAGGGGAATGAAGGTTGAGGTTCAATCGAACGTTCCGTCAAGTCAATGGCCGAAAAACGGCGAGGTCAGCATTTCGACATCCGGGTATGTTTCAATCGGAAACGTCAGGGTCGGGCGCATCCTGCTGTTTCGTCCGCAGAATTCGATTGACATGAACGACATCGGAAACAATCTTTACCGTTGCGACGGGAACCTGATTTCATCGGCAAACACAAATGCCGGGTTCGGTCAGATCAACCAGGGACTGGTCGAAATGTCAAATGTTGACGTTGCCGATACGATGTCGAAGATGATCATCACCCAGCGCGCGTACCAGATGAACAGCAAGGCTCTTCAGTCAACGGACGAAATGCTGGAGACAATCAACAAGTTTACTGAATGATAATGGGGAATGATGTCTCGTGATTAAATTTACGCATATCAGCAAGAAATATGACAACGGAAATTATGGTCTGAAAGATGTCTCCTTCAGGATTGAACAGGGAGAATTTGTCTACGTCGTCGGGAAAAGCGGTGCGGGCAAGTCTACTCTTCTCAAGATGTTCAATCGTGAGGAAATACCGACATCAGGTGAAATCATGATGGGAAACGTCAGGATTTCGAGATTGAGGGACAGTCAGGTCTATAAGCTGAGACGCCAGGTCGGCGTAGTCCGGCAGAAGGACTTGTTTCTGCCTAATCGAAGTGCATATGAAAATGTCGAATATGTTCTGAGTGCGTGCGAAGTTCCTGAAGATGAATGGGACAAACGGATTCTGGATGCATTCACGACTGTTGGCATGTGGAATTTTCGCGAGCGTCGTACATATGAGTTGTCAATCGGACAACAGAAGAAAATTGCGATTGCAAGGGCAATCGTGACTTCGCCTCCGGTTTTGATTGCAGATGAGGCGACGGCCAATCTGGACAACCGGTCAGCGATGGACATAATGAAGCTTTTCAACAAGATCAACCGTCAGGGAATGACGGTCGTGTTTGCGACGCATGATTCGACGATGGTGAATACGCTGCGTCGGCGAACGCTGGAGCTTTCTTCCGGCAGCCTGGTCCGGGATGACAGAAGAGGTGGGTATTCGGCAACGGATGATCCGAAGAACGTGTACGTATGGTAGATGTGAACATTCAGTTTGAAGGACGGGGACTGCATTTTAAAGGAAAAATCACGAAAATTACAAATTTCAGATAAATCGTTCTATATTTTAGGCTAAAAATCACATAAATTCCGCATAGTAACACACAGGGTTTACTTAAAATTGCTTCATTATCAACCGATATGGATAGCATGGGATCGCTGTCGGATTAATATGCTTTTGTGAGGTGAAAGTGGTTTTTGGCTGGATCTACACAGAGATCAATTAGGATTAATTTCAGTTTGAAAGGAAAATCATCATGAATAACAAGACGAAGAATATTGTACAAAAACTAATTCCAGTGTTTGTAATGATCATAGTGGCGGTTGCCGGATATTTTCTGTGCGCACCGGAAAACGTGGTCACATACTGGGTACTGGCAGTTATTTTGATTGTCGCACAGGCAGTTTATCTCGTTTTCGGCGGCAGGATTGCCAGCCAGACAGGCGTCGGCACGAACCTGAAGTTCATTGAGGAACACATGGAACAGATTGCCAACGGCGATTTGAGAAACGTTGACGAACTGGGTGATGCAGAAGACGACATTACGGACATGGGCCGGGTTGCAACGGCGCTTCATGCAGTCGGCAATACGTTCAAGGGCTTTGCCGTTCAATGGGGCGAAGACACGAAGGACAACGAAAAGATGGTCGCAACGCTTTCATCTGCCTGCGGCAAGGCCAAGAGCTCGACGGAAAGCGTCGGTGACACGCTTTCAAAGCTTTCCGACACCTCACAGGTTCTGGCACAGCATGCGCAGACGGCAACTGAAGACATCGACTCACTTTCCTCGGATATTGAAAACATCAATGACGTAATCGGACGTCTCGGTGAATCTGCCGACAAGTCCCAGGAAACGAATCAGCGTAATACTGAAATCATGGGTGCCGTATCCAAGTCATGGAGTGCAGAACGTGAAAACCAGGCACGCCTCGTCAAGGAAATGGATGAAATGAACAAGGACATCCAGAACATCGGCAACATTGTTTCCCTGATCAACGACATTTCGGAACAGACGAACCTGCTTGCCCTGAACGCCTCCATCGAAGCTGCGCGTGCCGGTGAAGCCGGCAAGGGCTTTGCAATCGTTGCCGAAGAAGTCCGTTCCCTCGCTGAACAGTCAGGCAATTCCACAAAGAGCATCCGTGAAATCATCGAACAGATCAGAAACAAGTCTGAAAGAATCACAAGCGATTTGAACACGGCTTATGACAACGGAGCAGAACAAAATGAAGAACTCGGTCAGGCAATGGTTGCATCACGTGACATTTCCGACATCGTTTACGAATTCGCACAGGGCATCAAGGAGATGCAGACAAGCATCCAGGGTGTCGTTGACGTCAAGGACCGCGTAACGGATGCCTACACGAACATTGCGGAGGAGATCAGCCAGACTTCAGCCGGCACTCAACAGGTTGCCGCAAGTTTCGAAGATGTGCGCGACCTTATTTCCGAATTTGAAAAGAGCGTTGATGAATTGCAGGAAGCTGCTGACATCAAGAAGCTCCAGCAGGATGCATTCAAACTGTAGGACAAGACTGAACGATGAAAGGAAATGGCGGTAAAATGGAACAATATGTAGTATTTAAAAGTCATGATCAGCTTTTCGGATTGCCTGTGACTATTGTCCGTCGTGTTGTTGAGACAAACAAGTTCATTCCGCTTCCGGAAGTTGCAGATTATGTTTTAGGCGTTTACGAATATGAAGAACAGATGCTTCCGATTATCGATCTGGGACGCAAGCTCTTCAACGTTTTCACGGAGCAGACGCAGGAAGCCAAGGTCATCTTGTGCAACTGGAAGAAGCAGTCACTTGGAATCTACGTTGAAAAAATCGTCGGAATCGTCTATCTGGAAGACAATGACAATGAAAGGGAACTTGAAAAGGCAAAATTAAAGCGGGGCTATGTCGGCAAGTTCCTCAAGATGAATGATGATGTTGTCATTTCACTTGAACTGGATTATTTATTCGATAACAAGGAAGAAGACGGCCTCATGGAGTCACTTGATGATTTGGAAGCTGATCAGGCTTTGAAATCCAGTTCTTCTGAGGACGGGGAAAATGAATAGCGATGACATCAGGGTCGGAATTGCCGATTACAAAATTGGACAGGCACCGCATCGCATAATGACGGTCGGGCTTGGTTCCTGCATCGGAACGATTATTTACGATGAAAGGAGCAAGGTCGGCGGCTTGAGTCATATCATGCTGCCGGACAGCAGACCGTTTGCGACAAAGTCTGATATCAATCCGGCCAAGTTTGCTGATACGGCAATTCCCTTGATGTATCAGCAGTTAAAAAGAAAGGTGCCGAACGGGCGTTTTAAGGCAAAAGTTGTTGGCGGGGCCAATATGTTTTCCTTCAAATCTGCAACATCGGGAACAGGCAATATCGGGCAGCGGAATGCCGAAGCTGTCATGGAAGTCTTAAAGGAGCTGCGTATTCCGGTCGTAGCATCGCATACAGGCGGAAATTCGGGGAGGACGATGATTGTTGATCTCAATGACTTCACCTGCATGGTGAGAATTGTGCATCAGGATGTGATTTATATTTAGAAGGGAAGATACCTCGTTGATAAGAGTATTAATAGTTGATGATTCAGCTTTCATGCGTAAAGTGATCACTGACCTTTTAAAGAAGATGAATGGCGTTGAGCCGGCTGATATTGCCAGAAACGGCAAGGCTGCGGTTGATTACCTGGCAACCCATGATGACATCGATTTAGTGCTGATGGACATTGAAATGCCTGTCATGAACGGTATCGAGGCTCTGAAGCAGATCAGGCAGAAATATTCAACGCCGGTTATCATGCTCAGTGCATTAAGCAACAAGAAAGTTACAATCGAAGCTTTGGAGCTTGGGGCAACGGATTTCGTAACGAAGCCCGTTAACCTGACTGCAATTGAAAGAGACTGGACGCGCGATCTGGAACGCAAGATCAAGGGATCTCAGATGAAGAAGAACGAGCGTCTTCATCCGACGGTCGAACGGGACAAAATGCTGCGTCAGGAAGTTGAGCTTAAGGAAAAGAAGTCGGAAGTGGAATTGAACCGCGGAATCCACGCTTTGGTAATCGGCTCTTCAACCGGAGGGCCAAGATCACTTCTGACGGTTGCCAAGGCCTTGCCGAGAAAAGCAAAGGTTCCGATTTTCATTGTTCAGCATATGCCGAAGGGATTTACGAAATCATTTGCTGAAAGGCTTGATGCCGAATGTGGACCGCATGTCGTTGAAGCACAGGACGGAATGACGGTTGAGCCGAACACGGTCTATCTTGCTCCAGGGGATTATCATATGACGACTGACGGCGTCAGGATTTTCCTGAACCAGGAGCCAAAACTTCACGGCACCCGTCCTGCCGTTGATTATCTGTTCAAGAGTGCAGCCAAAGCCTACCGCAATCATCTGGTAGCGGTCATCCTGACCGGCATGGGTCATGACGGGGCTGACGGAATGGTCGAGATTGCCAGAAACGGTGGGTATAATTTTGCACAGAATAAGGAAACGTGCGTCGTCTTCGGAATGCCAAGGGCTGCAATTGAAAAAGACGTCGTGAATGAAGTCCTCGGACTTGATGAGATTGCAACTAAAGTAAATCGGATTGTTAGGTGATCAAGATGGCAATGAACTTTGATTTTTTCAACAAATGGGTCCAGGATAATCTGGGCATCCGTTTGGAAGCATATAAGGAACGCCAAATGCAGCGTCGAATCGGAAATATCATGCAGACGACGGGAGCGAAGACTCTGGAGGAATATGCGAAGATTCTTTCGAAAGACAGCAAGGCCCGTGAGGAATTCATCGAGCATTTGACGATTAACGTGACTGAATTTTACAGAAACAAGGATATTTTCGACGAGTTTGAAGACGTCCTGAACAAAATCGTGGTAAAGAATACGTCAAGGCCAAAGATCTGGAGTGCAGCCTGCTCTACCGGGGCTGAACCGTACACACTTGCAATGATTCTTGACAAGAACGGAATCAACGGTTCAATCGTTGCAACGGACATTGACAAGGTTATCCTGGACAAGGCGAAAAGCGGACGGTATTCTCTGCACGAGCTTAAGAACGTTTCAAAAACGGATATCAGCAAGTACTTTTCAAAAAGAGAAGATGGCGATTATGAAGTAAAGCCGGGGTTAAAGCAAAAAATCACCTTCAAACGACATGATTTGCTGAAGGATCGCTACGAAAGTCACTGTGACGTAATTGTATGTCGGAATGTGACAATTTACTTCAAGCCTGACGCCCGTGACGAAGTCTATCGGAATTTTGCTGATGCGCTCAACAAGGGAGGAATCTTCTTCACCGGTGCAACGGAAACAATCAATAATCCGGAACAGTTCGGATTGAAGAAGATTGCTTCATTCATCTATCAGAAGGCATAGGCTGAAGAGAAGGAGGAAAAAAATTCATGGCTGATGACAACAGTGTTTATCGCGATCTCTTCTTTGAAGAAAGTGATGACAATTTACAAACATTAAACGACAGTATTCTTGAACTTGAACAGGAGCCGGACAACATTGATCTGATTAACAGCATTTTCCGCGTTGCCCATACCTTAAAGGGCATGTCCGCAACGATGGGCTATGACGTTATGACCAAGCTCACTCACAAGATGGAAGACATGTTCGACCTCTTCAAGACCGGCAAGATGAAGATCAATACTGATCACATCTCACTTGTCTTCAAGTGCCTGGACAAGCTGCAGGAACTGGTTGACGACCTGCGTGATGACAAGGAACTTGAAGAAAGCCAGATTACCGATCTCTGGAACGAACTTGACCGCGTCGAATCATCTGCCGGGGCCGGTGGTGAAACCGAAGCGCCAGCTCCAGTTGAGGAACACGACGAAGGAGCCTTGTCAACGAAATTTGAATATTATGACGATGCCGATACAGACGTCGTCAATGATGCCAAAAGTAACGGGATGAATGCCTATACGATTGCAATCCGCCTCGACAAGGACACGATGCTCAAGGGGCCACGCGTGTTCCTGATTACGGAACATCTTGAAAAAGACGGTGAAATCATCAGGACGGAACCGTCGGCTGACCTGCTTGAAGACGGCGACTTCGACACTGATTTCAGAATGATCTATCTGACCAAGGACAGTATTGATGACGTCAAGCATATCATCGAGTCAAATACGGAAATCGACAGCTATATCGTTGAGGAATTCAAGGAACCTGAGGCAGCAGAGGAAAAGAAGGCAGAAGAAAAGCCTGCAGCAGAGGAAAAACCTGCAGCAGAGAAGAAGAAAGCTGCAGGAAAACCTGCAGCAAAAGCTCAGACACCTGCGCACAAGTCTAAAAATCAGTCGATTCGTGTCGATTTGACGAGACTTGACCGTTTCCTGAATCTCGTTTCAGAAATCGTGGTTTACAGAAATCAGCTCGAAGATGCGACGAATCGCGAAAGCATCGGTGAAATCCGCGATTCACTTGAGCAGGTTTCGCGACTGACTTCCGAACTGCAGGATCTTGTCTTGAAAATCCGTATGCAGCAAGTCAGCGTTGTATTTTCACGTTTCCCACGGATGGTGCGTGATTTGTCCAACCAGCTGAACAAGGAAATGAAGCTTGAAATCATCGGTGAGGAAACGGAACTGGACAAGACGGTTGTTTCGGAACTTTCCGAACCGTTGATCCACCTGCTCAGAAATTCAGCTGATCACGGCATTGAAGATCCGGAAACAAGAAAGAAGCTCGGCAAGCCGGAAGTCGGGACAATCACGCTTGCAGCCTATCAGGAAGGCAACAAGGTCCTGATTACCCTTTCTGATGACGGCAAGGGATTAAAACCTGAAATCATCAAGGCAAGTGCTGAAAAGAAGGGAATCGATACGACGGGAATGACCGATCGCGAGATTCAGATGCTTGTCTTCCACCCCGGTTTTTCGACTGCAAAGAAGATTACGAATATTTCTGGACGCGGTGTCGGTCTTGATGCCGTCCAGGCAAAGATTACAGAACTTGGCGGATCCATTGAAATGGACAGCAAGGTTGACGTAGGGACGACATTTATCATAAAATTACCATTAACTTTATCAATTATTCAAGCTTTAATGGTACAAATTGGTAAGGAGAGTTTTGCGATTCCGCTGGATGTCGTTGAACGTGTTGTAATGGTTCGCGAAAAGGACATCATGCAAACCTCCAGTCAGGAAGTATGCAAGTTCCAGGAGGGCTTGATTCCAATCATCAGAACGGACAAGCTGTTGCAGGTGCCTTCTTCTTCATCGGACAAGAAATATGCAATTATCGTCAAGAGCGGCAAGCAGTACTATGGCGTGCTGGTTGACCGGATGGTCGGACAGCAGGAAATCGTCATCAAGAAGATTGATCCGATGCTTCAGAAGATCAAGAAGTACCAGGGTGCAACGATTCTTGGAAACGGCTCAATTGCCTTGATTCTTGACGTAAATGCAATTTGCAGCGGTCGAAAGTAAGGAGCTTTGTCATGGCTAAGAAATACACCGATTTAGAACTTGACGGATTGAAGGAAATCATGAATATCGGCGGTGGAAATGCTGCAACGAGCATTTCGCAGATGGTTAACAGCAAGATCGACATGAAGGTTCCGAGCGTGGAAATCCTGTCATACGACGATTTATACAAGCGCGTGATAGCCGATGATGTCGAGGTTCATGCGATTTTAAGCCGATTCGTGGGTGATTTTGAAGGAGCTTTGCTGTTCGTTCTCTCTGACGCTGCAGCAGATAAGCTTGCCGGACTTATGATGGGCAGCGACGTTGAAGGAGTTTCCAGGGAGGTCAAGGCCTCGGCCGTGAGCGAACTGACGAATATCGTGTCAAACTCGTTTCTTCGGGCAATCGGAACGATGCTTAACATCCAGTTGATTGCCTCGCTGCCTGCAACTTCGTATGATTATTTCGGTGCCGTGATTTCAAGTGCATACATGGCGCTGGATCAGTATGACGAGCAGGTGATGGTAATCAGAAACGAGTTTCTGTACATGGATGACAAGCTGGATGCATCGCTGTTCTTGATACCTGAAGTCGGCATGCTTGACAGAATGTTTAAGTCATTAGGAATTTGAGAGGAGATAACTACAGTGGCAAAAAGAATTTTAATCGTAGACGACGCGGTCTTCATGCGTATGAAATTGAAGGACATTTTGGAAAAGAACGGCTATGAAGTGGCCGGCGAAGCGCAGAACGGTCAGGAAGCATTTGACAAGTATCAGGCTGAAAAGCCGGATCTTGTCACGATGGACATCACGATGCCTGAAGTTGACGGACTTCAGGCCCTGAAGATGATCAAGCAGGCAGATGCCGGTGCAAAGGTTGTCATGTGCAGTGCCATGGGTCAGCAGGGCATGGTTATGGATGCAATCAAGTCCGGTGCCGTTGACTTCATCGTCAAGCCGTTCGATACGGAACGTGTTATCCAGGCTCTGGACAAGGCACTTTCTTAATGATTTGGAGATGATGACATTATGCAGATGATCATGTTCAAAATGAGCGATGAGTATTATCTTATTTCTGCCAAGTCGGTTGAGGAAATCATCGATACTGTTCCGATTACATATGTTCCGCTTGCTCCGAACTGGGTCAAGGGGCTGATCAACCTTCGCGGCAACGTGATGACCGTAATCGGACTGTCTGAATTGATTGGTATTCCTTCTCCTGAAAAGTGCATGAACATCCTCATTATGAAGAATGAAGAAAATGAAGAGGAACGAAAGGGTCTTCTGATTGAAGAGGTCAGCGAGGTTGTCGATATCAATGAGGAAGACATCGAGCTTCCACCTGAAAAGGCAGACGGGACAACCTATGTCGGAGTCGTTTCGTTCGAAGACAAGGTGGCCAACGTCGTCAATGTTTCAAAAATGATTTTTGAGGAAAATACGGCAAAGGCTTAAAAACAGTCAGCAGTTAGTTGTTTGATCAGGAATTTAAATCGGAAAAGGAAGGATACATGTGGATCAGGTACTGTCGCAAGAAGAAATCGACGCTCTTCTCAACGCAATGAATACCGGTGAGATCAGCGAAGATACAATCGAAGAGGAAAAAAACGATGCGCCTAAAGTCAGGGAATATGACTTCAGACGCCCAACGCGCCTTTCAAAAGAATACATCAATACCCTGCACATGATCTTCGAGGACTTTTCCAAGATGACCGGTAATGTATTGTCAACGCAGCTCAGGACGAATGTTTCCGTTGATCTGGCCGCAATCGAGCAGGTCAGTTACGATGAATTCATGCATTCGATTCCAAGGGTAACCTTGCTTGGGATGTTCCACTCTGAGCCTTTAAAGGGCACACAGCTGCTGGAAATAAATCCCCAGCTATGCAGCTTGATGGTTGAACTTTTATGCGGGGGACTTGACGTCAGGACACAGCATCCTGATGAAAAGATTGCCTCGCTTGAATCGTTTTCCGATATCGATCTGGCATTGATGCGCGAACTTTTCAAGGAAATTGTGAACGTTTATAAGACGTCATGGAAAGATATCGTCGAGCTTGATTCGAAGTTTGACACAATCGATACGAATCCGCAGCTTTCACAGGCAATGTCGCCAAATGAACCAGTCGTGTTAGTAACCTTTACAGTCAAGGTGTTTCAAATCAGCACTTTCATCAACTTATGCATTCCATATGTCTTCTTTGAAGGTATCTTGGATAAGTTAAGTATCCGTAATTGGTTCGATTCCAGCAAAGATGACAATGAGGATGATTCACTTGAAATCAAACGCGGATTGAACAATGTCGAGATGGTGATCGAAACAAAACTGGGCGGTGCACAAATGAGTTTTGCGGACTTCCTGAACTTGGAAGCAGGGGATGTCATTCGACTGGACAGGAAGACAACTTCACCGTTGGAAACTTATATTGAGGGTGAACCATTCTTTTATGTCAAACCGGGCCAGAAGGATGGACAGCTGGCAATCGAATTACTGGATAAGATGGAAGGAGAAGAGGATCAATGAGCGACGGTTTATCACAAGCAGAAATTGATGCATTGATGAATGGCGGTTCAGCCGCATCAGGAGATGACAGCAAGGAAGAAAAATTGGAAGAAAAGACGGAAGAATCTGAAGCAGAGATTGAAAAGAAAGCCGTGGAAGATGCAGCGCTCGAAACTGACGATGAAATCATCGCCGGTATGGATGAACAGGCCCGGATGGATCTGATCGGGGAAGTCGGCAACATTTCGATGTCACAGGCGGCAACGACGCTTTCTTCGATTCTCAATCACCGTGTTTCGATTACGACTCCGAGAGTGACGAAGGTCAAGTTCAAATCCCTGATGGAGGGAATCAAGACGCCAAAGGTCGCAACGACGGTTGAGTATAAGGAAGGCGTAATCGGGACCAACCTGATGCTTCTGCAGGTCAGGGACGCTTCGATCATTGCCGATTTGATGATGGGTGGTCCCGGGAATGCCAAGGATGAAGGCGAATTCGGTGATCTGGAACTCAGTGCAGTCGCTGAAGCCATGAATCAGATGATTGGTTCTGCATCAACGTCCATGGCAACGATGATCAATCGCAAGGTCGATATTCTGCCGCCAACGGTCAAGCTTTGGGGAGAACCGGCAAACATCAGCTATGACGGCATCAATCCCGACAGCATCGTTTACCGGATATCGTTTAATCTGGACGTTGAAGGACTGATTGAAAGTGAAATCATGCAGATTTTCACAAAGGAAATGGTCAACGACATTGCGGCCGCAATGATGGCCGACAAGGCAACGGTCGTTAACGACCGTGAGGTTCCTGCAGATGAGCAGAAGGCACCGGCCGCACCGCAGCCTGAACCGGCTCCGGCTGCTCCGACGCCACAGCCGCAAGCACAAGCTCAACCGCAGCCACAGCCACAACCGCAAGTTGCACCACAGCCTGCACCGCAGCCAAAGCAGCCGCCTGTCGAGGTCAGTCAGCCGTCGTTCCAGACGCTTGACGGTCATGCACAGGCAGAAGGAGACAATCTTGACCTGTTGATGGACATTCCGCTTAACTTGAGCGTTGTACTCGGGACAAGCAGGAAGTCCGTCCGTGAGATTCTAAGTTTCAACACCGGGTCTGTCATCGAACTTGACAAGCTGACCGATGAACCGCTTGACATTTTGCTTAACGGAAAGTTGATTGCCCAGGGCGAAGTCGTCGTCATTAATGACAACTTCGGCGTCCGCATCACGAACATTATGTCACAGAGCCAGAGAATCAATAATATGCGATAATAAAAAAGGAGCCTGCGACAGGCTTCTTTTTTATTGTGAATTTTATTTCGCTTTGTTTTCCCAAAAAATTCATCATTTTGAAAAAAACTGAATTTTGAGGTTTAACTTTTTTTCTACCTGTCGATATAATATATTGAGCAGAAAAATCGTTTAAGGAGGCGAACTTCCATGAAGATCCAAAGAAGTTATACAGAATACACGAACTTACCAACTGTTAAGGGTTCTAAGAACGCTGCCAGGCAAAGTCAGGCAGTCAATGCCTCAAATGACAGGATTAACCTTTCAGATACGGCAAAGAAGCTTCTTTCCGGTGCTGAAGTCCAGTCCTCTCATTCAGGCATTGATGCCGACAAGGTTGCACGTTTGAAGGCCGCGATTAACGACGGGTCGTATCATGTATCAGCTGGAAGAATTGCTGACAGGATGCTTGAGGCCGTCGATGAAGAGAGGGCATGAACATGAACGAGGCAGAATTTCAACGCAGTTTAACGAGATTCAAGGCTGTTTTGAAGCGTGAAAAACGCTATTTGATTAAAAATGACGGTGAAAAGGTGACTGAAATCGTTCCCGAAAAGGAGAAGTTCATTCCGGTTTTCGAGAACTACGACGGTCCTGTTTCCGAAAAGACGAAGGCAATGATTGATGAGATTCAGGAACTGCAGTCAGTGAACTTGATGCTGACGAATCAGGCGATTGCCTTTCAAAAAACATTGATGGATGCGATTCAGGCCAACTTGAAGCAGCCAAGTGGAACATATTCGAAGTACAGGCAGACGCCAACGGAAAGTTCGGTGTCCCTGGTTGATCAGCAGGCCTGAGAGGAGGAGAATACATGTCAGGTTTATTTGGAACACTGGGTACGGCCACGAGCGGCATCACAGCCAATCAGGTCGCCCTTCAGACAACTGCACATAATATTGCGAACACGAATACGGACGGCTATTCAAGGCAGCGTGTCCACATGACGACGAAGCCTCCATATGTCCTCGCAGGAACAGGAACAATCGGAACCGGCGTTAACGTTACTGGCGTTGAACGCGTGGTTGACGATTTCGTTCGTTCCCAGATCCGTGAGGCAAATTCTAAGTACACTTACAATACGCAAAAATCCGACACTCTCGGTCAGTTGGAAGATATTTTGCATGAGCCGTCAGACGACGGCGTGATCAAGGCACTCAACACCTTGACCGACAGCTGGCAGAAACTGGCTGAAAACCCCGAACTCGGGACTTCCAAGACACTGGTTGTTGAAAATGCCAACTCGTTTGCCGATTCGATTCACCAGATGGCAACGCAGATTAATCAGCTTCACAAGGATTCGATTTCGAATCTGCAGAAGTCAGTGCTTGACTTCAATGAAAAGGTCGATCAGCTGGCAGACATCAACAAGAAGCTGTTCACGCTGACTTCCCGCGGTGAGACGCCAAACGATCTGCTGGATCAGCGCGACACCCTGCTGAAGGATATTTCAGGTCTTGTTAACATCAATACCGAATTTGACGAATACGGACGCACGACGCTGACAGTTGACGGACAGACGATGCTTGACTTCAAGAATGAAACGCACAACACGCTCAGCGTCGTTGTCGGAACGGATGCAAACGGCAATGCGCTTGTGTCCGACCGCGGCGACTCCTCGAAGGCAAACGTTTCTCTTGGAAGTCAGGCTGAAGTCGGCACGGTCATGCTGACGAAGAAGGATGATGCAGGAAATGCGACGTATTCTGAAATCAAGACTTCAGAAGGCGACATGGGTGGCTATCAGGAATCTGCCAAGGAAATCCTTGAACATATGGACGAGCTGAATGACTTCATTGCCAAGATTGGCAAGGCAACCAACATGGTCATGACAGGCGGACAGGACAAGCTTGACGGATTCTTCACATTGGGAAATGATCCTTCGAGGTATGCGCTTGACTTCAAGGTCAACGATGCAATTGCAAAGGATCCTTCAAAGATTCCGGCCGGCAAGGCACTTGACGGAACTGGCAGTGCCGGTGACGGCTCCAGGGCCCTGGCCGTTGCATGGGCAATGAAGACAAAGTTCAAGACGCCTGTAAGTGACGCCGATCTCGATACTTATGATGATTCGACGATGAAGTTCACTGAGAGCCAGGACGGTCAGACGTTTGCCGAAACATTCAACAACATCGTGACGAAGAACGGGATTTCAAAGCAGAAGGCAGACAACATGGCTTCTGCGCAGAAGGTTGTCCTGAATAACCTGGAAACCAAAAATGAATCAATGTCAGGAGTCAACATCAACGAAGAGATGTCAGACGTAATCAAGTTCCAGCAGGGATTCCAGGCAAATACCAGAGTGCTGAGCGTAATTGCAGAAATGCTCGATACGCTTGTCAACAAGACGGGGGTGTGATTTAGATGCGAATTTCAACTAACATGGTCAATGCCGATTTCCTGAATAATCTGGCAACAACGACAAACAAGGTTCAGAATACGATGAATCAGCTGTCAAGCTTGAAGGAGGTCAACAAGGCCTCCGACAATCCCCTGCTTGTCTCGAAGATTCTTGACCTGAACGTGTCCATTTCAGAGAACAGTTCATATGCAACGACAATCAGTGATGCCAAGGACTGGACGGCAACCCAGGACGGTGCCCTGCAGCTTGTTGAGACGTCGATGAACAACATCCGCAACATCGTCGTTGCCGTCAATAACTCGGGAACTTTGACCGATGCCGAATACAAGGCATACAGGTCCGAGCTTCAGCAGGAAATCGGCACGATTGTAGATGCGATGAACACCAACTATGACGGACGCTACATCTTCGGCGGTTCGAAGACGACGGAACCTCCGTTTGAACTCACAAAGGATGCAAACGGCGAAGTCAACGGATTGAAGTATAACGGCGATGAGACCGACCTTCCGCGTGAAATCTCAAACGGCGTCTCAATCGATCTTTTGACCAACGGCAATACAATCATGAATGCACAGGGTGCCGGGGGTGATCTGGGAACGTTCTTCAGTGAACTCGTTGATGATCTTGACAAGCATGATGAAGCATCAATTGCGGACTTGTCAAAGAAACTCGGTGACGTTGACCTGTTCAAGAACAACATCGTCAACTACAACACCCGCATCGGAGCGATTGAAAACCGTCTCGATGCAGCCAAGGACCGCAATGACAGCGAGAAGATAACGTTGAAGAACACGTTGTCAACGCGCCAGGACGTTGATATTGCAGAGAAGTACATGGAATATCAGAATCAGATGCTCGCCTACAAGTCAACGCTTGCGATGGGCACGAAGATCATGCAGACCACGGTTCTTGATTATATGTAAAAAAACTTGGGACTCAATGAGTTCCAAGTTTTTTGCTTTTAAGAATTCAGTCTGTCGTATCTGCAGCTGATTTCGTTCATGACGTCGGAAAGCAGCATCTCGGTGATTTCCTCTTCGCTGAAGACCAGTTTCAAGATGGAATCCGTCAGAAGCTTGCGGGCGCTTTGTCTGAGCGCGGTAACTGGACTTGCTTCCCCGTTTAATTCGTCCTGACAGAATTTTTCATAGATTTCAATTGTCTTGCTTAAATTGAACGCATTCAGAACCTCACCGATGACCTGGTGTTCCTTTTCATAGATATATCTGCAGTTCTTCTTGTTTTCAAAGTACATTTGCGGTGACGTTTTCAGAAGATAGCGGGTCTGGCTGTCGCAGAACGTGACGGCCATCGTTTCCTCATCAGAACGCAGGTCGATCTTGACCTTGTTCAGCATGATCCAGTTTGTTGAATGACGATAGGTCCCGCCAAGCGGCATAAGCTCGATTTCCCCCCACACATAGCTCAGGGGAGCAATGCGCTTTTTCTGCTTAAGTCCAAGACAGGCGCGGTCGACGAAAAGTCCGATTCCCTGTGTGTCAATCAATTCGTTAATCAGGCGCCTGGTATGCTTTTGAGTGACAATTACCCGGTCATTTTCAACAATCATTGTGTTGATTCTGGAAAATTGAGGGTATTCCCCCTCATCCGGCCTGAAGTTCAAGATCAGATTGGTCTTGCAGATGTTGATTCTTGCCTCTCTTTCGAACACGGCATGCCGCATCAAATGCCTGAATCCGTCCTTTGAAAAGTCAACTACCTGACAACATCCGCAGTTT
>NZ_DAIUCE010000010.1:0-32584 GCF_036846325.1 Ligilactobacillus sp.
GTAAATGAAAAAACGTGAAGTATGGAAAAGAATCGCTTTAGCAGTCATTGTTGTGATTGTTGCTGTTTATGCAGCAGTCAATGCATACCTGATTAATTATGCTTTCGTCCGTCCGAGCAACGGTGATGAAAATGGCAGACCTTCAAAAATACTGGTCAAAAATCAAAAATGGCTTTCAAAGCAAAAGACTTATCTTTGGAAGCAAAAAGCCATCGGAACGGACATCAAACTGAAGGCGATTTATCTGCCGGCTGAAAAAAAGACGAACAAGACGATTATTGTCGCGCACGGATATCACGGCAGCTCATACAATATGGCAAGCTATATCAGGATGTTTCACAACCAGGGCTATAACGTGCTTTCACCTGACGACAGAGCTTCGGGCAAAAGCGGAGGCAAGTTCATTACCTTTGGATGGAAGGATCGTCTGGACTATTGCCAATGGATCAGGCAAGTCATCAGGAAAAACGGAAACGATTCGCGCATAGGTCTGTTCGGAGTCAGCATGGGCGGGGCAACCGTAATGATGGTCAGCGGTGAAAAACTGCCGGAACAAGTTAAGGCAATCGTTGAAGACTGCGGCTACTCAAGCGTTTATGATGAACTGGGGGCTCAGCTGACAGAACAGTTCGGACTTCCGAAGGAGCCGATTTTAAGCACTGCGGCTTTGTTTGCCAGTCCTTTTATCGGATACAACTTTACTAAGGAAGGAAGTTCCGTTGCGCAGCTTAAGAAAAACACGCGACCGATTTTTTTGATTCATGGTGATTCTGATGACTTTGTACCGACTTCAATGCTTCAGAAAAATTAT
This sequence comes from Ligilactobacillus sp., assembly GCF_036846325.1. Classification (NCBI taxonomy): domain Bacteria; kingdom Bacillati; phylum Bacillota; class Bacilli; order Lactobacillales; family Lactobacillaceae; genus Ligilactobacillus; species Ligilactobacillus sp. The sequence continues at coordinate 812 of NZ_DAIUCE010000010.1, forward strand.
GATGCCGTTAAGTCGATAAAAGAGAAATGGATTGTAAAAAATACGCGTCATGCTAATGCTTATTATACCCATCCGAAAGAGTATGCTGAGAAAGTCGGAAAGTTTTTTGGCAAATATCTTGATTAAGCAATGATTTCATGAATCGTTCATCCTGAAAACGTTGCGACATAGTGATGAAGGCAAAAAAATCGAGGAATTGACATGAACTCTCGAAGTTTGACTTTAACTTCGGGAGTACGGACCGATTCCTCGACTTTTTCAATTGAGATGGCAGCATCAATCGTCGTTTTTCTGGCCGAGAAGATAATCAGCCTGCGATAAACTGGCCCAATGCTCCTAAAATTACGGCCCCGACCGTAAAAATAAGCATCAGCCAAACGACAACCATGGTGATTTTCTGGAATGTTGACTTTTTCTTCTTTTCCAAATTGCATTTTCCTTTCAGAACAGATTTTTAAGTTAACTATACCCTTGATTAAGGTACTCTGTCAAATTGACGATCAGCATAAAATCTTTCTTAATAGTTTCTGAAAGTTGCACAAAAAAATTGAATTTAAAAAAATTAACACTTATAATTGTACAAGTGTTACTGTATTATGAAGAAATGAAGGGGGCTTATGTCATGTGCGGTTTTGTAGGATGCCTGACAGATGTTGAAAAAAATGCCGAAAGTAACTGCAAGGATAAAATTAAAGAAATGAACGACATGATTGTTCATAGGGGTCCTGACGATGAGGGGTATTTTGAAGATAAAAACATTACGATGGGATTCAGAAGACTGTCGATCATCGACCTTGAGGGGGGGCATCAGCCGTTATCCTATGACAATGGCCGTTACTGGATGACGTTTAACGGCGAAATCTACAATTATATCGAATTGCGTCAAGGCCTCATTGAAGATGGCTATGAATTTAAGACAGACTCTGATTCAGAGGTTATTTTGGGCATGTATGCCAAGTACAGGGAGAAATGTCTCGATTATTTCCGCGGAATGTTTGGTTTCGTAATTTGGGACAAACAGGAAGAAACGCTTTTTTGTGCGCGTGATCATTTTGGAATCAAGCCTTTTTATTATGCGGAATCAGGAAATGATTTCTACTATGCTTCTGAAAGCAAGGCAATCTACAAGGTTTTGAAAGATAAGAAGTTTGACAAGGATGCATTGCAGGATTACATGACCTTCCAATTTGTTCCTGAGCCGGAAACCTTGACCAGAGAAATCAAAATGCTCGAACCCGGGCATTACATCGTAAAGAAGCTTGGTCAAAAACCTGTAATCAAACGTTATTACTACGCACAGTTTTCACCTGTCATTCGTCCTGAGGAAGAATACGTCAAAAAAGTTCGCGAAATCTTGTTTGATTCTGTCGAAAAGCATATGCGTGCAGACGTTCCGGTTGGATCGTTTCTTTCAGGCGGGATTGATTCATCAATTGTTGTTGCGATTGCCAAGAATTTCAATCCTAATCTTGAAACGATTTCAGTCGGCTTTGAGCGTGAAGGCTACAGCGAGCTTGATGTTGCCAGAGAAACGGCTGACAAGCTCGGCGTTGACAATTTCAGTTCCGTGATTACGCCGCAGGAATTCATGAAGGCCTTCCCGCACTTTGTCTGGAGCATGGATGATCCGTTGGCTGATCCGGCTGCCGTACCTCAATACTTTCTTGCAAAAGAAGCCAGAAAGCACGTCAAGGTTGCTTTGACCGGAGAAGGAGCGGACGAATTGTTCGGCGGCTATACGATTTATCATGAACCTGAATCGCTGAAGATTTTCAATTACCTGAAGCCAATCAACAAAGGGTTGAATGCGATTGCTCGTTTGATACCGGACGGAGTCAAGGGAAAGAGCTTTATTTTGCGCGGGACGACACCACTTGAAAAACGATATGTCGGCAATGCGTTTATTTTTAATGAAAACGAAAAAAAGCAGTTTTTCAAGGACTACAATGAAAGTCATCCGTTTGAAACGATGACTTCAAGGCTTTATTCAGATTCAAGGAACTATGATCCGATTACCAGAATGCAGTTTGTCGACATGCATCATTGGCTGAACGGTGATCTGCTGCATAATGCTGACAGAACGACGCTGGCGCACAGTCTTGAATTGCGGACGCCATTTTTGGATAAGGAAGTCTTTGAGGTTGCAAGTCATATTCCGGCAGATCTCAGAATCGCTCATAATACGACCAAATATATTCTGCGCAAGGCGGCAGAAGGGGTCGTTCCGGAACATGTCTTGAATCGCAGGAAACTTGGATTTCCAGTACCTATTCGTTTCTGGCTGCGCGACGAAATGTACGACTGGGCTCGTCAAATCATTAATGAATCACAGACGGATCAATATTTCCACAAGGATTATTTTCTGAAACTGCTTGAAGATCACAAGAATCTGAAAGCGGACAATTCCCGCAAGCTGTGGACGGTTCTGACGTTTATGATGTGGCACAGAATTTATGTTGAATCTGATCATCTGATGAATTCAGAGGAATCACGGGCTTTGATTGATTAGGAAGTTTAAGGGGGCAGTTAGCTGATGAAAATTGTGGTTCAGAAATTCGGAGGAACTTCCGTCAGGGACGATGAGGCAAGGCATGCGGCCATGAAACATGTGGCGTGTGCAGTTAAGAAGGGTTTCAAGGCAGCGGTCGTAGTTTCAGCAATTGGTCGGAAGGGAGATCCTTATGCTACCGATTCCTTGCTTGAGCTTGTCGGAAACGAAAAATCGAAGCTTTCTCCGCGTGAAATGGATATGCTGGTTTCGGTCGGAGAAGTTATTTCAGCTGCAGTCTTTTGTGAGATGTTAAAAGAAAACGGACTTAAGGCCACGGCAATGACCGGGCCGGATGCCGGATTCAAGACGAATGACGATTATCGCAACGCCAAGGTTCTTGATGTTGAAAAGCAGAACCTGATGGAGGCTTTCAAGACTTTCGACGTCGTTGTCGTTGCCGGATTTCAAGGGCTTTCGAAATCAGGTCATGTCACGACGCTTGGAAGGGGCGGTTCTGATACTTCTGCAGCATTGCTCGGGGCAGCTCTCGGAGCGGAATACTGCGATATCTTCACTGATGTTTCAGGGATGATGACGGCTGATCCGCGGTTGGTTGAAAAGGCAAAGTTCTTAAAGAATGTTTCCTATGAAGAAGTTGCCAATATGGCACATGAAGGTGCAAAAGTCATTCATCCGCGTGCGGTTGAAGTTGCGCAGCAGGCACATTTGCCACTAAGGATTCGCTCGACCTGGGATGACGTTGATGAAACCGGAACCGTTATTTCAGACAGAAGTCTGTCAATCAATCATTATCGTACGGTTACGGGAATCGCTCACCAAACGGGGCTGACGCAGTTCACGGTCAAGGCTGATGACTGTTCTGCCGACAAATTGTTTGATTTGCTGGCAGCTAATGGCCTGAGCGTTGATTTCATCAATATGTCGCCTGAAAAATACGTCTTTAATCTTAATCGCGAACATAGTCTCGTTGCAAAAACGGTTCTTTCAGAAGCAAGTATTCCAGTTTCAATCGTTGAAGACTGCGTCAAGGTTTCAGTCGTCGGAGCAGGAATCATGGGGACTCCGGGCGTTATGGCCAAAATGGTCGGTGCTTTGATGCGCGAAAAGATTGAAATTTTGCAGACGACAGACAGCTATACGACAATTTGGGTACTGGTTCATGGCAAAGATCTCAAGCGGGCGGTAAACGTTTTGCATGAGACGTTTTTGGGCGAATAGGATGGTTTGAATGAAATTTTTGATTCACTCATGGGTTGGGCAGATTGTTTTGCCATTGCTCGTTTTCATGATGCTTTATTTGATAAAATTTGCTTTGGGCAGAAGAATTAAAATCAGGTTGGCCGACTTATTGCTGCCTTTTCTCCTTTTTTCGATTCATTCGCTCTCCGTGAATGTTTTTGGAATTTCGATTTTGCCATTCGTTATTTTTGCTTTTTCAGCATATGGTTTTTTGAAGATAGTTATCATGGCTTTTTATGAAGGAAAATTCATGATTGGCGAGTTCTTTGACCGATACCTGTATATTTGGGACTTGATTTCGATTTTTTTGTATGCGTTATTGGTTATTCTTCAGATTTCCAAGATAATAAATACCGTTATTTGAAAAAGCGGCATGAATTAATTTGAAACCAAACGATGTTTTTTGACGTCGTTTGGTTTTTTATTAGGTTAAAGGCTATGAAAAACAAATTTTTTTGTTGTTTCAGATTCAGAAGTGGCGGCTTATGTATAATTGGTGGTACAAAGTGGGGAGTTGTGGTAATATTTAACTATAGTGAAAAATGGGGGTGGTGATGTGTTTTTTGGCGAATATCGACATAATTTGGACGCCAAGGGCCGCATCATCGTCCCCGCAAAATTCAGAGAAGGACTTGGAGAAAAGTTCTATGTGACTCGTGGAATGGACGGCTGCCTGTTCGTTTATGCCGAAAATGAATGGAATCTTCTGCAGGAAAAGCTTCAGAAACTGCCGCTTGCCAGGAAAGAAGCTCGTGCGTTCGTGCGCTTCTTTTATTCGGCTGCGACTGAGTGCGTACTTGACAAGCAGGGACGAATCAATCTTCCGAAAACGTTGTGCGATTATGCGGAACTTGTCAAGCCCTGCGTTTTTATCGGTGTCTCGAATCGAATTGAAATCTGGTCTGAACAACGTTGGGAAAGGGCATCAGAACAGGCGGCAGAAAATTTTGACGATATGGCAGAAGATTTGCTTGATTTTGGATTGTAGGTGAATTGAATGGCGGAATTTGAACACGTAACGGTTCTTTTAAATGAAGCTGTCGAAGGATTGAATATAAAACCTGACGGAATTTATGTTGACTGTACGCTGGGCGGAGGAGGACATACGAAGAGAATCTTGTCTGAATTGTCCGAGAAGGGTCGGCTTTATTCGTTTGATCAGGATCAGACTGCGATTGATTACAATAAAGAACAGCTAAGAAACGAAATCGAAAAAGGGCGGCTGACCCTTATCAAGAGCAATTTCCGAAATATCGCTTCAGAACTTGAAAAACGTGGCGTTTCTTCAGTTGACGGAATCGTTTACGATTTAGGCGTTTCATCGCCTCAATTTGATGTCGGTGAACGGGGGTTCAGTTATCAGCATGATGCAGTCCTGGACATGCGCATGGATCAAACGAATGACCTGACTGCGGAAACGATTGTCAACGAGTGGAGCTACAACAATTTGGTACGAATCTTTGTCAGATACGGTGAAGAAAAATTTGCCAAGTCAATTGCCAGGCGGATTGAAAAGACCCGTCAAAATGAAAGAATCAAAACGACTGGACAACTTGTCGAGTTGATTAAAGAGGGGATTCCGGCCAAGGCCAGAAGAAACGGCGGCCATCCGGCCAAAAAAGTCTTTCAGGCAATCAGAATAGCAGTCAATGACGAATTGGGAGCTTTGGAAGAATCCCTGGAAGAAGCATTCGGACTTTTAAGTCTTCACGGAAGAATCAGCGTTATCACGTTTCAGTCGCTTGAAGATCGACTTGTCAAATCAATGTTTAGGGAAAAGACGAGTTTGCCCGAGCTTCCACCTGGTTTGCCTGTGATTCCAAGGGGAATGCAGCCTGATTTTAAATTAATCAACAAAAAGCCGATTCTTCCGACTAAAGAGGAGTTGGAAAACAATCACCGTGCACATTCTGCCAAGCTTCGAATAATTGAAAAAACGGTGATCTAAATTAGGGGGATATCAGATGAACAATACTGCGATCAAGAAAGTAGAAAGAAAGCAGTCAGTCGAACAGGATTCAAGGAAAAATCAGCAGAAACTGGCTTATCAGATCGACATGATGTCAATCAAGATGTTTTTGATGTCAGCAATCGTTGCAATCGTAATCCTGGTTGCTGCAACAACGATTATCAGCATGAACAACAAGATTACAAAGACCCAGACCGAAATTGCAAAGATTGAGCAGAAGACAAAGGCGCTGAACAGCCAGAATGAAGATTTGAAACTGAAGGCTGCTGATCTGACGAGCAATTCGCGTTTGGAGAAGATAGCTGAGAAGGCAGGTCTCAATTTGAACGATAATAATATGAGGAATGTAAAATAAATGAATAAATATGGAAAACGGCGGATGGCTGAGAAGAGAGATGTACAAAACCAGCGTGACTTCGGGAAATACTTTGCGCTCATTGTAGTGATTGTCTTTACGGTCTTTATCGGGCGTTTTCTTTATATTGCCGTGACGAAGAAGGTGTCCGGCAACAATCTGATTGAAATCGCAGATCAAATGTATCATGAAAAGAGCACGCTCAAGGCCAGCCGCGGGACAATCTACGATGCTTCCGGTCAACCAATCGTTGAAGATACGAAAAGGTATTCGATCTACGTCGTTCTTTCTAAAAAGGCAGTTGCGTACGGTCAGAAGCTGTATTTAAAAAACGGCGATAAGCAGAAAGCCGCAGAGATTTTGCATGAATATCTGGGGATGGACGTTGACAAGCTGTTGTCATTGTTCAGTCAGCCGAAGTATCAGGTCGAACTCGGAAAAAAGGGACAGAACATTTCTCTTTCAACAAAGAATCAAATTGTCAAGGAAATGAAAAAAAACAGAATTACCGGAATCAATTTCAGTGAATCGACTGATCGAATGTATCCAAACGGGATTTTTTCATCTCATTTAATCGGCGTCGTTTCCAAGGACAGCAGCGGTGATTTATACGGTACGATGGGACTTGAAGCGCTTTATGACGATTATCTCAAAGGCAAGGACGGATATGACATGCGCTCAACAGACAGTCACGGAATCAAACTTTCCGGGATGAAGAGCAAGCTGGTCAAGGCAAAAGACGGCGATAACATCTACACGACGTTTAATTCACGGGATCAAAGCTATCTTGAAAGCCTTCTGAACAAGGCACAGGAAACCTATCATCCTAAATCGATGAATGTGGTGCTGATGAACGCCAAAACGGGCGCAATTCTCGCAGCAGGTCAAAGGCCGACGTTTAACCCTCAGACAAGAGAAGGAATTGAAGATCAATGGAAAGATACTCTGATGGAAGATACTTACGAGCCGGGATCAGTCATGAAGATTCTAACCATGTCTGCAGCAATCAACAGCGGAAATTATAGTGAAAACGAATATTTTAAGTCAGGGTCGATGAAAATCGGCAGCAGTCAGCGGGTCAACGACTGGGACGTTGCCGGTTGGGGATACTTGAACTACCGGCAAGGGTTCATTCGTTCTTCAAATGTCGGAATGGCAAAGCTTGAGCAGAAGATGGGCGCGAAGCTTTGGGAAAAATACATTAAGAAATTCGGGCTCTTGAAATCGACCGGTTCAGGGCTCAGCAGCAACGAGTCCAGCGGAAGCATCGAGTATAAATATCCGATTGAGCAAGCCAACACTGCATTTGGCCAGGGCATCAACGTCACCGTTCTTCAAATGATGCAGGCTTTTTCTTCAGTGGCAAACAACGGTGAGATGGTAAAACCTTATCTTATTGAAAAAATTGTCAATCCGACAACCGGAAAGACAATCAAAACGGGTAAGAAGACCGTCGTAGGTCATCCAATCAAAAAGTCAACGGCAGAAAAGGTTCGCGACATGATGCAAGACGTCGTAAACGATCCTAACGGAACGGGCAATGCTTACAAAATCGACGGATATGATATCGGCGTCAAAACAGGTACTGCTCAAATTTCCGGAAACAACGGATATTTGACCGGGGAGACGAATTACATTTTCTCCGTTGCAGGGATGGCGCCGATCAAGAATCCTCAATACGTTCTTTACGTGACGATGAAACAGCCGTCAGGGTTCGGAGGAAAAACTCCAAGCGAGATGCTCGCAACGATTTTTAACCCGCTGATGAAACGAGTGCTTGATGAAAGTCAAGGCGAATCGACGACAAGCGAGGCAATCGATGTTCAAAGTGTTGTCGGTCAGGAAACGGAAAATGCCGTTAAATCGCTTTCAGACAAAGGCCTGGTAGTGACCGCAATCGGAAATGGTGCTAAGATTATAAAGCAGTCTTCTGATACGGGTGAAGAATTGCTGCCCGGACAACGGATAATTCTTGTGACTGATTCGGGACAGACGTTGCCTGACTTGAGAGGATGGACAAAATCAGATATGTTTAAACTGAAGAATCTGCTTGGCATCAATGTCAGATTCAAGGGATCCGGGTTTGTCAAAAGTCAAAGCGTCAAGCCCGGGACCAGGATTGCTGATATCAAAGAGCTTACAGTAGAATTGAAGTAGTGAAAGAGGGATAAAATGTTAGCAAGCACACTAATTTCCGAAATAAAATTCAAGGTCGTTTCTCCAGAAGATTATGACGACTTTGAAGTTTCGAGTCTTGTATCCGATACGCGAAAAGTTGAAGAAAACAGCATCTTCGTTGCAATCAAGGGATATACGGTGGATGGACACGAGTTTATTCCGGAGGCAGTCAGAAAGGGCGCCAGGGTAATTGTCGTTCAGGAAGAAACAAATGATATTCCAGGCGTAACGATTGTTCGTGTAAGTAATACCAGTCGAGCTTTAGCCGTTCTGGCCGATAAGTTTTATGAATCTCCTTCAAGTTCGATGAAGGTCATCGGTGTAACCGGGACAAACGGAAAAACAACCGTAACTCACATGATCGAGGCAATCTTCAGAGATCAAAAGAACAAGACTGGCTTGATTGGAACCATGTACCGCAGAATCGGCGAAAAGACGTATCCGACTGCAAATACGACTCCTGACATCTTGACTATGCAAAGAACTTTTGCAGAAATGAAAAAGGAAAACGTCAAGGCTGCTGCCGTTGAAGTTTCCTCAATTGCGCTTATTCAAGGGAGAGTATGGGGCATTGATGTCGATACTGCGGTTTTTACCAACTTTACGCAGGATCATCTGGACTACCACAAGACGATGGCAGAGTACGCTCACGCCAAAAGCCTGCTGTTCGCTCAGCTGGGAAACACTTACGGAAATGATAAGGCTGCCGTAATAAATATTGACGATGAAATGGGGAAGAACTTTGCCCAGGATACCTCAACTCAAGTCCTGACTTACGGAATCAAAAATGATGCGATGATCAAGGCGTCAAACGTCAACATTCATTCTCAGGGAACAGATTTTGATTTGAAAGTTTTTGAAGATGATTACCATTTGCATGTCAAAACGGTCGGAACGTTTAACGTCTATAATCTTTTAGCAGCATTCGGAGCCGCTTACGCCAACGGAGTTCCCGTACATGCAATCATTGAAAGTCTGGAAAAGTTTCCGGGCGTCAAAGGCAGACTTCAGCTGATTTCTTCTGACTGCGGCGTCAGTGCAATCGTTGATTATTCTCATACCCCGGATGGATTGCTCAATGCGCTGGAAACGATTAACGAATTTGCTGCAGGAGACGTTTATTGCGTTGTCGGATGTGGAGGAGACCGCGATGCGACAAAACGCCCGAAAATGGCTCAAATAGCCGTTGAACACAGCAATCATCCGATTTTTACGTCTGATAATCCAAGAACTGAAGATCCGGAGTCGATTCTTGAGCAAATGGTTTCAGGAGTTCCGGGCAAAGACGTTCCGGTCTACCTTGACCGCAGGGAGGCCATTCAGGCTGCCGTAAATGCGGCAAAACCCGGCGATATTATTTTGATTGCGGGCAAGGGCCATGAAGATTATCAAATTATCGGGCATACTAAGCATCACTTTGATGATGCAGAAGAAGCCAGGAAAGCTTTGGATAGCAGGGAAGGAAGATAGCATGACCATTTTTCAGATATTGACGAGCGCGTTGTCCAGTTTCATTTTAACCGCTCTGTTTACGCCATTATTCATTAATTATGCACACAAGAAAAATCAGGGACAGATGATCAGAGAAGAAGGCCCGAAGTGGCATCAAAAGAAATCGGGAACGCCGACAATGGGCGGATTCGTATTCAATATTGCGATTCTGGTTACGGGATTATGGGTACCGCTTTGCTTTGATCATTTAACGCCCATTGTCCTGGCCTTGGACGTAACTTTGATTTTATACGGATTGATCGGTTTTTGGGATGATTCGATCAAACTTTTCAAGAAACAAAACGAAGGCTTCACCCCTGGACAGAAATTATTGTGCCAGATTATCGGTGCCTTGATTTTTCTGGCATTTTACCATCATGAGAAATTACCATATTCGCTGGCCTTTTTCGGACATGAATTCCAAGTCGGATTGATTATCTATGGATTATTCGTTATTTTCTGGCTGGTCGGCTTTTCAAATGCGGTAAATCTCACCGACGGACTGGATGGTCTTGTGTCCGGTCAAGCGATTATTGCATTTGGTGCTTATGCGATTATTGCCTGTCATCAAAATCAATACGACGTCGTTATTTTCTGCTTGGCTGTAATCGGTGCCTTATTGGCATTTCTTGGGTTTAATCACAAGCCGGCCAGGATTTTCATGGGCGATATGGGCTCTCTTGCGTTAGGCGGTGCATTGGCGGCGGTTTCTATCATGGTTCATCATGAGCTGCTTTTGCTTTTGATTGGCATTATTTTTGTCTGCGAGACGTTAAGCGTTATTTTACAGGTTGCATCGTTCAAATTGACCGGCAGACGCATTTTCAAGATGAGTCCGATTCACCATCATTTTGAACTGTGCGGCTGGAGTGAATGGCGCATCGACCTGACCTTTTGGGCTGTCGGCCTCGTGGCAGCCGTGATCGGCGTGCTGATAACAATCTGAATTTTATAGGAGTCATTTAAAATGAAAGATATAAAAGATTATCAAGGTAAGAACGTTTTGGTCGTTGGTTTGGGAAAAAGCGGAATCAACGCAGCTTATTTATTGAGGAAACTTGGCGCAAACGTCACGATCAACGATAAGAAAAAGCTTGAAGACGAAGAGCAGCTTGCAGCTTTTTCAAAAAGAAACATCAAGTGCGTTACGGGTTCCCACCCTCTCGAACTTTTGGATGATACCGACCTGATCGTTAAAAATCCAGGGATTCCGTACGAAAACGAGCTGATTTCCGCTGCGGTCGAAAGACATATTCCAATCATAACGGAACCGGAAATTGCATATCGGATTACTGAATCGCAGCTTGTCGGAGTTACCGGAACAAACGGCAAGACGACGACAACAACGATGATTGCGCTCATGCTCAATCAAAACCGTGAAGAGGGCAGGGCATACGTATGCGGTAATATCGGCATTTCTGCTGCCAAGGTTGCCCAGGAAGTCGGAGAAAAAGACGTAATGGTGACCGAACTGTCCAGTTTTCAGCTGATGGGTATTGAAAAGCTCAGACCTCATATTGCAGTTTTGACCAATATCTATGAAGCGCATACCGACTATCACGGCTCAAGAGAAAATTACGTCAAGGCCAAGATGAGGATCGTGAAGAATCAAAAGGAAGATGATTATTTTGTCGTCAACTGGGATTCTGAAGAATGGCGCAGTCTTTCCAAGCTGACAAAGGCCAGAGTCGTGCCGTTTTCACGTCAAGACGCGACCGAAGAAGGGGCATACGTCAAGAACGGAGTGATTTTCTTCAGAGGAGAAGAAATCATGCATGTCGATGAAATCAAGGTTCCCGGTTCGCATAACGTTGAAAATGCTCTGGCAGCAATTTCCGTCGCCAAGATTGAAGGACAGGGCAGCGAGAATATTGCCGAAGTCTTAAGAACGTTTTCCGGCGTTCGTCACAGAACTCAGTATGTGACGACCTTTAATGGACGCAAATTCTACAATGACTCAAAGGCAACCAACATGGAAGCGACGGAAAAGGCATTGTCAGGGTTCAAGAATCCGGTTGTCCTGTTGTGCGGTGGGCTGGATCGAGGGTTTACTTTCGAGCGACTCGTTCCGTATCTTAAGGAGCACGTTAAGGCAATGGTCGTTTTTGGACAGACAGCCGACTTATTGGAAGAAGCAGGCAGACTTGCCGGCATCAGTCAAATCAAGCATGCAAAAGATTCCTCAGCCGCCGTTTCCGTTGCTTATGGGATGAGTTCTGAAGGAGACATCGTCTTGCTTTCTCCTGCCTGCGCAAGCTGGGATCAGTGGCCGACGTTTGAAGCGCGCGGGGATGCATATATTGAAGAAGTTGAAAAGTTGACACAGGAGGAAAAATGATGCGTTTGTTAGTTTCTGGCGGCGGGACGGGCGGACATATCTATCCCGCACTGGCATTGATTGAAGATTTGAAGAAAAAGGATCCGACGGCTGAAGTCTTGTATGTCGGAACGAGCAGGGGGCTTGAATCAAGAATTGTCCCTGATGCCGGAATTGATTTTAAGACAATTGAAATCCAGGGATTCAAGCGCTCGCTTTCCTTGAAGAACCTCAAGACGATTTATCTTTTCCTGAAGAGTGTCCATGATTCACGGAAAATCATTAAAGACTTCAGACCGGATGTTGTTGTCGGAACGGGGGGGTATGTCTGCGGCTCAGTCCTTTATGCGGCTGCCAGGATGAAGATTCCGACAGTGATTCATGAGCAGAACAGCATTGCTGGTGTTACGAACAAATTCCTGGGACATTTCGTCGACAAGATCTGCATTTGCTTTGATCATGCGAGGGATGATTTTCCGGAAAAGGAAAAAATTGTCTTTACCGGAAATCCGCGGGCTCAGCAGGTTGCCGGGATTAAAAAGTCGGACCGGTTGAAGGAGTTTGGCCTTGATCCTTCCAAGAAGACCGTCTTGATTTTTGGCGGTTCCCGCGGGGCCAGAAGAATCAACGAAAGTGCGTTGGAAGCAATCAAATATTTCAAGGGACAGCCATGGCAGGTTCTTTTTGTCACAGGTCGTGTGCATTATGACAAGATTATGGCAAATTCAGCAGCGAAGGATCTGCCCGAAAACGTTGCAATCGTCCCTTATGTTAACGACATGCCGTCGATTTTGCCTGAAATTTCATTAATCGTTGGACGGGCAGGTGCAACAAGCCTGGCTGAAATTACGTCACTCGGAATTCCGTCAATTTTGATTCCGAGTCCTTACGTTACGCACGATCACCAGACTTATAACGCGATGAGCCTGGTTGAAAAGAAGGCGGCTTTGATGATCAGGGAAGCAGAGCTTGATGGCAGAAAGCTGTTTGAGGCCGTTTCTGAGCTTGAAAATGATGCGGAACTGTCAGAAAAGATGGCGTTAAATGCAAAAGCTGCCGGCGTTCCCGATGCTGCTGACCGATTGCTCGGCGTATTGGAATCTCTTGTGAGATAATAACGGTTAGGGGGAGCAGGATTGTTTAAAAAAGAAAATAACAAAAGCTCCTCGTCGAAGTTTAAAAAATGGAGGAAGCTGCAGGAAAAACGTCGTCTTGATCAGGAAAAAGTCCGGCATGACGGGCGATATCATCCGGACCCCGGTTTGAAGATGACGAACTCGATTCAAAAAAGGCGTTTATTTCAAAAAACGATTCCGCTGTTGATAATCTTTGGACTGACCGCGCTTATTTCGCTTTATTCGATTATGCCGATCAGTCGCCTGGCATCCTTAGACGTTTCCGGCGGAGACAAGCAGACGAAAGTCGCCGTCATCAAGGCAAGCGGACTTAACTACTATGAATCGCTTTTTTCGATATGGCCCGATAAGTCCAAAATTGAAAAACGGATTTCGGATAAGGTCGGAAACGTCAAATCCGTCAAATTGAGCATCAGTCGTTTCAATCACGTAAATCTGGCAATCACGGAATATCGAACCATCGGATACGTGGAAAGAGACAACTTGTACTATAAGCTTCCGAGCTCCGGCGTGGCTGTCAATTACGGCGTTGATGTTTTTGAGGGCAGCTACCCTGTATTTTACGGATTTAGCAACAATCGCAGGCTGCTTAAGGACATGGCGCTTCAACTTGACGGTGTCGACAGGAAAGTTCGGGGATGCATCTCGGAAATTCATTTCGAGCCTTCCAAGGTTGATCCGGAAAGAATTCACGTGTATATGAATGACGGAAATGAGGTCATTGCGCAAATTTCGACATTTTCCAGAAAAATAAACTATTATCCTCAGTATACGGCTAAAATGAAATTCAAGGGAATCATTGATTTAGAAGTCGGAGCTTATGCGTATCCTAAAAATTAGAGAAAAGAATTGAAGTTTAATTTAAAAAAATTTGATAATCGTATTGACAAACAAGAAATACTTGATTTTTTGTGGTAAAATTATATCATGTGGATGATTTGTATATTTAGAATGTTAAAAAATTATTAAAGGGAGGCAAATCGATGGATAATTCTGGTACTTATGTCGGTTTGGACATCGGCACGACATCAATCAAAGTGGTGATTGCCGAGTACGCGAAAAACCAGATGAACATCATCGGTTATGGCAATACCCGCTCTGCAGGGTTAAATCGTGGGGTAATCGTCGATATTGATCAGGTGGTCCAGGCAATCAAAGAAGCGGTTGGCCAGGCCAAGGAGAAAGCATCGCACCCGATTTCAGAGGTAAGCGTAGGCGTGCCTGCGAATCTTTTGTCGATTGAACGCTGCAAGGGGATGATTGCTGTTGGAAAAGATGATGGCAATTCAAAGGAAATCAGCGACAAGGACGTCAGGAGAGTAACCGAGGCCGCATTGGTTCAAAATCTGCCTCCTGAACGCGACGTGATTGATATCGTTCCTGATGAATTCGTCGTCGACGGTTTTGACGGAATCAAGGATCCGCGCGGAATGGTAGGCGTCAGGATGGAAATGCAAGGGGTCATGTATACTGGCCCCAAAACGATTTTGCACAATATTAAGAAATGTGTTGAAAGAGCGGGTCTTAAAGTTCGTGATTTAGTCGTTGCACCGCTTGCTTTGGCCACTGTTGCCCTGACTGATGGTGAACAGGACTTTGGCGCAGTTCTGATTGATCTTGGCGGCGGTCAGACAACCGCCGCAGTCGTTCATGATCATAAGCTGAAGTACACTTATGTAGATCAGGAAGGCGGGGATTTCGTCACGCGTGACATCTCGATTGTCTTGAATACTTCGATTGAAAATGCGGAGATTTTAAAACGCAATTATGGATATGCGACGACTTCAATGGCCTCTTCCGACGACGTCTTTCCGGTAACCGTTGTTGGACAGCAGGAACCTCAAATGGTTGACGGAATGCAGCTTGCCGAGATTATCGAAGCGCGCATGCGGCAGATTTTTGAAAAGCTCAAGAATGACCTGGAAGGGATTAAAGCACTTCAGCTGCCGGGCGGCGTCGTGATTACCGGCGGCCTGGCTGCATTGCCGGGAATCAAAGAACTAGCAGAAGAAATTTTAGGCGTGCACGTTTCGATTTACGTTCCGCAGGAAATGAATTTGCGGATACCGTCATTTTCTCAGGTAATCGGCATCGTTGACTACATTACCCACGAAAGCGAAATTGAACGAATCGTTCGTCACACTCTTGACGATCAGGATGAATTCTTAGTTTCAAAATCTGAAGAAAATAAGAGCTACGACAACGAATATCATGAAAAAGAGACAAACGGATATGACGAAGAATATTTAGAAGAACAGGATTCAAATCAAGACAAGAGCTCATTTGCCTCTAAGATAGCTGGATTTTTTAAGAGCTTCTTTGATTAACGATGATTGAATGACGGAGGATTTTATTATGGACTATTCAATGGATGATACGGAAACATTAAACAGTGCAACTATCAAAGTGATCGGTGTTGGCGGTGCAGGTGGGAACGCTGTCAATCGAATGATTGAAGATGACGTTAAAGGCGTCGAATTTATCGTCGCCAATACTGACGTTCAGGCGCTTAACAGTTCGCGTGCCGAGACGAAGATTCAACTCGGGCCAAAATTGACGCGAGGACTCGGTGCCGGGTCAAACCCCGACACTGGCAACAAGGCTGCACAGGAAAGCGAGGAAGCTATTTCTGAAGCGCTTGAAGGTGCGGACATGGTCTTCGTTACGGCCGGAATGGGTGGCGGAACGGGTACCGGTGCCGCTCCGATCGTGGCTAAAATGGCCAAGGATCAAGGCGCTTTGACGGTCGGTGTCGTTACGCGTCCGTTTACGTTCGAAGGACCGAAGCGTGCTCGCTTTGCCGCTGAAGGCCTTGCGCAGCTCAAAGATCAGGTTGATACGCTGGTTGTCATTGCCAACAACCGCCTGCTTGAAATTGTTGATAAGAAGACCCCGCTTCTGGAGGCGTTCAAGGAAGCGGACAATGTTTTGAGACAAGGCGTGCAGGGTATTTCTGATTTGATTACTTCGCCGGGAATCGTTAACCTTGATTTTGCGGACGTCAAAACCGTTATGCAGAATCAGGGATCGGCTTTGATGGGAATCGGGACTGCAACTGGTGAAAATGCAGCGGCTGAGGCTACGAAACAGGCAATTTCTTCACCGCTGCTTGAGGTTTCGATTGACGGTGCCGAAAACGTCTTGCTCAATATTACGGGCGGACTTAACTTATCGCTTGTTGCGACGGAAGAAGCCTCGAATATCGTTTCTCAAGCAGCAACAAAAGATGTCAACATCATCTTTGGAACGTCAATCAACCCTGATCTTGAAGATGAGGTAATCGTGACGGTTGTTGCAACCGGAATCGATAAAAAGGAAAAGCAGGGAAAGAAGAACGTCATTCGCCAGGCTGCTCCTTCCGACGTCAGTCAGACAAAAAAATCCGATCCCTTGGGAGATTGGGATATTACGCGCGAAATTAACGGGGCATCAAAGTCCCCGGCGCGCAGAAATGAATTTGAAAACGTTGAAAAAAAAGAGTTCAACGTTTTCGGTTCAAACGCTGACTTTAGCGATGGAGATGACGATCTCAGCATGCCGCCGTTTTTGAATCACAGAAATAATCACTAAAGCTGATTTCAGTCAGAAAATGATCAAAGGAGGTATTCCTATGAAAATAAGCGAACTTTTCAGACCGGACGAATATGATGAAGACGAAACCGGTTATGATGAAGAAGATTATCGCGTGTCACAAGCTGAAAGCCAAGGCAATGGTTCAAAGGTAATGGAATTGGTCAACAAGAATCATGAAAAAAAGATCATGCTTTTTGAGCCTCGCATTTTCTCAGACGTGAAGGCAATTGCACAGAGATTGTTGGACGGACAGGCTGCGGTCGTTAATTTTCAAAGAATTGATGACGGACAAGCGCATCGAGTGGTTGATTTCCTATCCGGGGTGACTTTTGCAATTGACGGCAAAATCCAGCGAATCGGCGAAAAGATTTTTCTTTGTACGCCTGAGGATTTTATTGTTGAAGGCAATTTGACTGATACGAGACAAGATGATGAATTTAAAATGCGAGGTATTTAATTGCTTACACTATTAGTAGTTGATATTTTTAGAGTTTACGAATTTTTGATTGTTGCATATTGCCTTCTTTCATGGTTCCCTGGTGCATATGAAAGCAGAATCGGGCAGCTTTTGATCAAGCTGTGCCAACCATATCTTGATCTTTTTGACTTTATTCCTCCGATTGCCGGAATCAGCTTTTCGCCGATTGTTGCTTTGATCGTCCTGGAGTTTGCCGAAAAGGGTGCGTTGTTCCTGATGGGAATCTTTGGAATATATTAATCGGGAGCAGGAAATGGACGGAATATATCAGCATTTCAGACCGGAAGAAGCATCGGTTATCGACAGCCTGAGTGAAGAGATCATACGTGCAAAAGATGAATACCGACCGGTTTTGACTCATTTTCTGAATCCTCGGCAGTATTTTATCGCAAGCACGCTTATCGGACGTTTCGATGATGTTAAGCTGAGAGCATTTGGCGGATTTTCCGGAAGCGAAAGAAAGAGAATCTTGTTTTATCCGGAATATTACGAACCTCAGGCTGATGATTTTTCAATGGTTCTTCTTGAAATCAACTATCCGGTCAAGTTCGCCAGGCTGGAGCACCGTACGATTTTAGGCACGCTTGCAAACTGCGGTCTTGAGCGCGAGGTCATGGGCGACATCATTACGGACGGCACAAAGTGGCAGGTGTTTTGTGAAAGGGAAATTGAGCCGTATCTGCTTGAAAACATCGACAGAATCGGCAAGGTCAAGGTGAGACTTGAGGAAGTTCCGCTGCAGAATGCAGTGTCTCCGATTGAAGAGTGGGAGCATGCTACGGTTGTCTTGAGTTCGCTGAGGTGCGATGTGCTGATTTCTTCGGTGTACAATCTTTCAAGGAAACATGTAAAAGATCTTTTGCAAGCCGATAAAGTGTCGTTAAATTGGATGATTCTTTTAAAAGCTGATTTTGAGGTCAGAGTACATGACGTTTTATCCGTGAGAGGATATGGACGGGTAAGGATGGACGAACTCACCGGTGTTTCTAAAAAAGGCAAATTTATAGCAAGAGTTTCTGTTTTGAAAAAATTACGATAATTTTGGAGGTGAAGGGGAATGGCATTAACCCCATTGGATATTCACAATAAAGAATTTGACGTAAAGCTTCGCGGCTATGACAAAGATGAAGTCAACGACTTTTTGGATCAGGTCATCAAAGACTACGAAGCTGCGCTTAAGGAAAACGATCATTTGACTGAAAGCTTGAAGCAGAGTCAGGAAAAGCTCAAGTATTTCAATGATTTGAAGGACTCATTGAATCAGTCTATTATCGTTGCTCAGGAAGCGGCTGATAAGGTTAAAGCTAATTCCCAACGAGAAGCCGAAATTATCAACCGTGAAGCACAAAAGCAGGGCCAGGACATTATTGACCAGGCAAATGACAAGGCACGCCATATCATCGAAGAGGCTTCAAAAAAGGCCAAGAAGCTGGCGCTTGAAACTGACGATTTGCGCAAGCAGGCAAGAATCTTCAGACAAAAGCTTCAAGTCATGATGGAGTCCCAGCTTGAAGTAGTCAAGGGAAGCGAATGGGATGAAATTTTGCAACAGGGCGAAACGACGAGCTACGAAGCAATTCAGGAAGCAATTCGTCGCGATGAGACTCTTGACAAAGAGGCCGCTAAAGAAGTAAAATCATTCTCAAACGACAGTGAAGATGATGTTTATTATCAAAACGCCGTTGAAGGCGGCGAAGTTGACGGTAGCGAAGAAACTGATGCTGTCGTCGTTTTCCCGGAATCAGACGTTGATGCTGGTGGTCAGCATTTTGCTGATGAATCAGAAGAAGATATGTAAAATTTTATGAGAACGCGAGCGTTGCGTGAGAAGCAGAAGCGAGTCGATGAAATGGTGGAAGGTCGATTGTTTTAATGCAATGCTTATCATCTCTGTTTTGCTCGGCTGAATCGAAGTAAGCTGAGTCGGGTGGTGCCGTTATTGACCTGAAGGGAATCATTGATTGATTCTGAATTTGGGTGGTACCACGAAAACTCGTCCCTCTTTGGGGCGAGTTTTTATTTTCTTGATCAGACGAGCATCAAGGTCTGTTTTGGAAAAGAAGATTAAGAAAGGATGGCTGTTTATACAGCGGGTGTAACATGAAAGTTAAAGATACATTGAACTTAGGCAAGACCAAATTCCCGATGCGCGGCAATTTGCCTGTTCGTGAAGCAGAACGCCAAAAAGCCTGGGAAGAAAACAAGGTTTACGAACGTCGTCAAAAATTGAATGAAGGTAAGCCTTCATTCGTATTACATGACGGACCTCCATATGCAAACGGCAATATTCATATGGGACATGCAATGAACAAAATTTCAAAGGATATCATCGTTCGTTCCAAGTCGATGATGGGATTCAGAGCTCCTTACGTTCCCGGCTGGGATACGCACGGTCTTCCAATCGAACAACAATTGAAGAAAGCAGGAGTTGATCGCAAGGCGCTTACGGTTGCAGATTTCCGCGAAAAATGCCGCGAATATGCCTTGAAACAAGTTGAAGGTCAAAAGAAGGATTTCAAGCGACTTGGAATTGCGGGAGAATGGGATAACCCATATTTGACTCTCCATCCTGAATTTGAAGCGGCACAAATTCGCGTTTTTGGCAAAATGGCGGAAAAAGGCCTGATTTACAAGGGATTGCGTCCCGTATACTGGTCATGGTCATCTGAATCGGCATTGGCAGAAGCCGAAGTCGAATATCATGACGTCGTATCACCATCTGCATTTTACGGCGTACAGGTTAAAGATGGCAAGGGGGTTCTTGATACGAACACGTACCTTGTCGTATGGACGACCACTCCTTGGACGATTCCGGCTTCTGAAGGCGTAACGGTTGATGCTAAGTTTGACTACGCGGTTGTTAAACCTGAAGGCGATGAACGTAAATTTGTCCTGGCTGCTGAACTTGTCAAGGAAAATGCCGAACGATTCGGCTGGAAAAACTATGAAGTCCTGGAAACGCTGAAAGGTGCCGACCTGGAATACATCACGGCGAAGCATCCTTTCTATGACGACAAGGAACTTTTGACGATGATCGGAGACTTTGTGACGCTTGATGCAGGTACCGGTTTGGTTCACACTGCGCCTGGCTATGGCGACGACGACTACAAGGTCGGGATGAAGTACGGTTTGCCGATTTATGCACCCGTTAACGATCAAGGGTACTTGACAGATGACTGCGGTCCGGATTTTGCCGGCGTTTTCTATGATGATGCAAATGAAGTATCTTTGAAGAAACTTGAAGAAGCAAACGTCTTGCTTAAGCAAATGGATTACGAGCACAGCTATCCGTTCGACTGGCGGACGAAGAAACCGATTATCTTCCGTGCAACTCCCCAATGGTTTGCATCAGTCGACAAGATTCGTTCAGAAATTCTTGATGCGATTGAGGAAGTCAAGTTCCTGCCTGATTGGGGCAAAGTTCGTTTGCACAACATGATTCGCGATCGCGGCGACTGGGTAATTTCGCGTCAGCGCGTCTGGGGCGTTCCGCTGCCGATTTTTTATGCGGAAGACGGAACGGCAATCATGGACAAGGAAACAATTGAGCATGTTGCCGAATTGATTGAAAAACATGGTTCGAATATCTGGTTCCAACGCGAGGCAAAGGATCTTCTTCCGGAAGGATATACGAATGAGCATTCTCCAAACGGTGAATTCACAAAGGAAATGGATATTATGGACGTTTGGTTTGATTCAGGTTCCTCTCATCAAGGAGTCTGCGCGCAGCGTGACTATTTGACCTATCCGGCAGACATGTATCTTGAAGGTTCTGACCAATATCGTGGCTGGTTCAATTCAAGTCTGATTACAAGCGTTGCGGTTTCCGGTCATGCACCATACAGGCAGATTATTTCTCAAGGTTTCACGCTTGACGGGAAAGGGCGCAAGATGAGCAAGTCACTTGGCAACACGATCGTTCCGAGCGAAGTCGTTGACAAGATGGGGGCTGAAATCATTCGCTTATGGGTTCTCAGCGTTGATACTTCAGCTGACGTTCGCGTTTCGATGGAAAGCTTTTCGCAAATTTCTGAAAGCTACCGCAAGTTCAGGAATACGATGCGCTTTATGCTGGCCAACACAACGGACTTTGATCCGGCTGAAAATACCGTTGCCTATGATGACCTTGAGGCATGCGACAAATATATGGAAGTCTTGGTCAACAAGTTCACGAAGGAAATTCTTGATGACTATGCAAACTATAACTTCATGGACATCTATAAGAAACTGATCAACTTCCTGACGACCAATCTTTCCGCATTTTACCTTGACGTTGCAAAGGATGTCGTTTACGTTGAAGCTGAAGACTCTCACAAACGCCGCTCAATGCAGACGGTGCTCTATGACGTTTTGGTTCGTTTGACGAAACTCATGACTCCGGTCTTGCCGCATACGACCGAAGAAATCTGGGAATACCTGAAGGAACCTGAAGACTACGCTCAACTTGCAGAGATGCCGGAAGTTTCACATTATGACGGTGAAGTTGAACTTTTGGAAAACTGGAAACGATTCATGAAAGTTCGTTCAGACGTCTTCAAGTCATTGGAAAATGCACGCAATGAAAAGCTGATTGGCAAGTCATTTGAAGCACATGTCGAACTTTATGTTTCAGATGGCGTCAAAGCTGAACTTGAAAAGCTCAATGTAAACGTTCGTCAGTTGATGATTGTTTCCGCTTTGGACGTATTGCCAAAGGACCAGGCTCCGGAGGATGCAGATGACTACGATGAGATTAAGGTGGTAATCAAGCATGCTGAAGGTGAAGTCTGCCCACGCTGCCGTCGTACGACGACAACCGTCGGAAGCGATGCGCGTTTGCCGCAGTTATGCGATGAATGTGCCAAAGTGGTTGCAAGGAACTATCCTGAAGCTTTGACGGAAGGCCTGGAATAATTCGCTTTTTGGTTCATGTCGGAAAAACGACGAAATCAGGCAAGTGTTTTAGTAAAATCTGAAAATTAAAGAGAAGCAGCTGAGAATCAGAAATTTGTTCTCAGCTGTTTTCGTTTTTAAGCTGACGAGACGGTTGACTCTGAATTTTGCAAAAACGTGAAAATATGTGCGACAACTTTGCCGAAAAGCCGCATAGATGATAAGATATATTCAGAAGAATTTTCGTAAAAGAGGTAAGCTCATGGAATTAATTAAAGTTCATGGTTCAGGAAATGATTTCTTCATTTTGGACCAGGAAAAGCTTGAAAGAAAAATGTCTGAAGCAGAGCTGAAACAGCTTGCAATCAAGGTCTGCGACCGCAAGCACGGTTTTCACGGCGGAGCTGACGGAATCTTATGCATTTTGCCGGAAAATCGGGATGATGTTTTGGGAAGAATGCGCGTCATCAATGCAGACGGAAGCGAAGCAAGCATGTGCGGCAACGGTCTCAGAACGGTTGCACGCTATTTAAGCGAAAAAACCGGCAGGAAGTCCTTTAAAGTCGCAACGATGTATGCTGACCTTGAAGTCGAACAGGCAGATGAACTCGCACCGGGAGTAAAGACCTTTGCGGTTGAGATTTCACCGGTCAGTTTTCTGGCTGATGATTTGAAGATGCATGTCGGAAAAGAGGAACTGCATGAAGACAAGTTAAAGATGCTTTCTGCTGATTTGAAGTTCAGTGCGGTTGCCGTGCCAAATCCGCACCTGATTTCATTTGTCGATCATGAAATGCTTGTTTCAGAAGAGCTTGGTCGAATTGCCTCTTATCTTAACGATGGGAAAAATACTTTGTTCCCTGATGGTGTAAACGTCAGTTTTGTTGAGATTCTTTCGGAAGGCGAAATTTTCGTTCGTACTTATGAAAGAGGCGTCGGATACACGAATGCGTGCGGAACGGCAATGTCTGCCTCCAGTCTGATGTACGTGCTGGAAAAGACTGACGGAAAGGGATTTGAAAAAACCTTGTCGGTAAAAAATCCTGGCGGCATGGTCAAGACAATCGTTCACCGAAAAGAAGACGGAGGATATTACATGTCCTTGATTGGAAACGGGACGTTTGTTGCAAAATGCACGGTTTCACTGGACGAAGCGCTTCTTGGCGATTTTTCGGCCGCAACTTGGGAAGAAACGGGTGAACAGGCAAGCTATGACCGATTTGTTAAGGAAATTTGCGGCTGATTTTTGGGGGAATCAAAATGAATTTTGAAGAAAAAGTACTGTCGACGGAAAATATTTTTGACGGTAAGGTTATCAAGGTTGATAAGGAAACGGTTGAACTTCCGAACGGAAAAAGGGCCTTCCGCGAAATCGTGAGACATCATGGTGCTGTTGCTCTGATTCCGATTACTGACGATGACAAGATTGTAATGATCAGACAATGGCGTGAACCGATGCGAAGAGTCACGCTTGAAATACCTGCCGGAAAAATCGAGCCCGGAGAAGAAGGCAATCCTCTTGAAACGGCAATTCGCGAGTTGAACGAAGAGGCTCGATATGAGGCGGAAAACATTGAGCTGGTCACGCCTTTTTACACTACCCCGGGCTTCAGCGATGAAGAAATTTATTTATACCATGCTTCGGGATTGAAGCCGGTTTCAACCGAGCTTCCGCAAGATGATGATGAATTTCTTGAACTTGTTGAGCTGACCTTGCCGGAAGCAATGGCTGCGATGAAAGAAGGACTCGTTTGCGACAGCAAGACGATCATGGGGCTTTTATTCTGGCAATTGATGCAGTGATTGAGGAATAAGATGAACAATAAAGACAGCGAAAGAGAAGTTTTTGATCAGGACAAAGTCGAACCGTTGAGACGTTCGGACAGGAAACGTCAGCAAAAGTTCGCAAATCCTTTTCAAAATTTACGGAAAAAAGATAATTTTCAAAACGAGTCGCAGCATTTTGATGAGCAGAAAGCTTCATTGAGCAGAAGACAGACGTTGGCGGAAAATCATGAAAACATGGTTGAGGAAAAGACGAACAGGTTGAAGAAGAAACTCAATATTGCCATTGTTTTCTTAATTGCGGCAATTATTTCGGTCTTCTTGTTCATGCGATTCGTCAATTTTTGATGATACAGCGATGAAGGGAAATGATAATATGCGTTACGGAATCATCTGTGCAATGGATGAAGAATTGAAGGACCTGCTTGAAAATTTGGAAGAGCGAAATGACAAAGAGGTCGGCGGCACTGAATTTTATACGGGAAAAATCAACGGAAAAGAAGTCGTTTTGGTCCGTTGCGGAATCGGCAAGGTTCAGTCAGGCATTACGACGGCTTTGATGATCGTCGAATTCAAGGTCGATTGTGTCATTAACTCCGGATCAGCCGGAGGAATAGGCGACGGGTTGCATGTTGGCGACGTTGTTTTGTCAACCGGGGCTGCGTATCACGACGCTGATGCGACCGCATTCGGGTACAAGAAAGGACAGCTTCCGGGCCAGCCGCAAATTTTCGAAGCCGATAAGGAACTTGTTTCAAGACTTGAGAAGGCAGCGCAAAAAACAAATCTGAACGTCAAAGCAGGGTTAATCGTCACCGGCGACCAATTTGTCAGTTCCGATGAAGCAATTGCTCAAATCAGGGGAATTTATCCTGAAGCGCTTTGCTGCGAAATGGAAGGGGCTGCGATTGCACAGGCGGCATATCAGCTCAAGACACCGTTTGTCATCGTTAGGGCGATGTCTGATAACGGCAATGGCGAGGCGGCGCAGTCATTTGACGAATTTATTATTGACGCAGGCAGGCGTTCGGCCAGGATGATCATGGCCTTGCTTGCAGATTAGGGGGCGTTTTTCTTGGAAGGAATTTATGTCGATAACGCCGGAACGACGCCAATGGCTGCTGAAGTAATTGAAACCATGACGGAGATGATGAAAAACGTCTTTGGCAATGCTTCTTCAGTCAGCAGTTTCGGGCGTGAAGCACGACGCGTGCTTGATGAGAGCAGGCATGTGATTGCCGAGTCGATCAATGCAGGAAACGATAATGAAATCGTCTTTACGAGCGGCGGGACCGAAGGAGACAATACCGCTATTATGCAGACTGCTTTTCGTCGAAGAAATGAAGGTCGCCATATCATTACGACTTCGATTGAACATGAGGCGGTTTTAAGACCGATGGCTTTTCTGGAAAGTCAGGGATACGAAGTGACGTATCTTTCGGTTGATGAAAACGGAATCATTGATCTGGACGAATTAAAAAATGCATTGCGCGATGACACGATTCTTGTGTCCATCATGACAGGTAACAACGAAGTCGGCAGCAGACAGCCTGTTCATGAGATTGGTGAAATCGTTTCACAGTCGAATGCATGGTTTCATACCGATTGCGTACAGGCTTACGGAATTTTGGATGTGGATGTTCAAAAAGACAAGATAGATCTGCTGTCGACGTCTGCACACAAATTGAACGGTCCGAAGTTTCTTGGATTCTTATACGAACGGGACGGATTAAATCTTAAAGCGTATTTGCGCGGCGGCGATCAGGAACTGAAGCGTCGCGCAGGAACGGAAAACGTTCCGGCCATTGCAGGATTCTCCAAGGCAGTCGAATTGGCAAATGCCGATAAAAAGAGTCTGCGGGAAAAATTCCATAATTTGAAGAAAAAACTGGTGGAAGGCCTGGAGCGTCAGGAAATAGACTTTGAAATAAACGGATTGCATGATGGAAGCGAGCTTCCTCAAATCGTCAGTCTTTGGTTCAAAGGCTGTCAAAGCGATGCATTGCTGACCAATCTTGATTTGAACGGAATTGCTGCTTCTGCGGGGTCTGCTTGCACGGCAGGTTCGCTTGAGCCATCCCACGTACTGACTGCGATGTATGGAAAGGACAGTCCAAGGGTTTCGGAATCACTGCGATTCAGTTTTGGAAGATACAATACCGAAGAAGAGGTTGAACGTATTGTTGAGGTATTGTCAAAAACGATTAAGAGAATGAAAAAGGCAGGTAATTAAACATGGCATACGGACAAAAGGCAAAGCTGCAGGGCGATACGAGAACTTTCGAATTATCGTCTGAAATCAAACGCTATTCGTTACGAGACGTTGGTTTTGTCGAATCAAGGGGCGGAAAATTCACATTGGAGCGGTCTCTCGATCCAAATTCTCCCTATAATCAGGGGTTTAAGTTCAAGATGACCGTAACGTCTGCGTTGGACGGGTTTAAAATGGTGACGACGACTGCAAACGGAATCAAGGAGGTCAATGTCTTTAAAGGCAATGATTCTGAAATGCACATCGAGCAGTTGAATTACATTTTGAAGGACTTGATGGATCACAACATCATCGTGGAAGAATAATGACGAAAGATTGATGGAAATTCTTGAATTGCAGTCGCATTTTCAGTGCGACTGCTTTTCTTTTGCGCGCAGCTTGTCTTTTTCAAAATTCTTTGCTATCATAGGAAACACTGAAGAAAACAACCTTCAATTGTTAATTCAGAATTTAATAAAGCGATGGTGAGTTTTTAGTTATGACAGATAACAGCAGGATTCGTGTCGTTGTCGGAATGAGCGGCGGCGTTGACTCGTCTGTTTGCGCATATTTGCTCAAACAGCAAGGCTATGACGTCGTCGGTGTCTTCATGAAAAACTGGGACGAGAAAAAAGACAGCGGCGTTTGTACGGTGACTGAAGATTATCAAGACGTTGCCAAGGTTGCTAACGAGATCGGCATCCCGTATTATTCGGTCAACTTTGAAAAAGAGTACTGGGACGGTGTCTTCACGTATTTTCTGGATGAATATCGTCACGGCAGAACGCCCAATCCGGACGTCATGTGCAATAAAGAAGTCAAATTCAAGGCTTTTTTGGACTATGCGATGGAACTGGATGCTGACTATATTGCGATGGGGCATTATGCTCAAATCAAGCGTGATGATGACGGAACTGTGCATTTAATGAGAGGTGCTGATCAAAATAAGGATCAGACGTATTTTTTGAGCCAGCTGTCGGGCAAACAACTTGAAAAGGCAATGTTTCCGATTGGCGGCATGCAAAAATCGGAAGTGCGCGAAATTGCCAGGAAAGCAGGGCTGGCAACGGCTGACAAAAAAGACTCGACGGGTGTTTGTTTTATCGGCGAAAGAAACTTCAGCAAATTCTTGAGTGAATTCCTGCCTGCAAAACCAGGCAAAATGATGACCTTTGAGGGTGAATGCAAAGGCGATCATTTAGGTTTGATGAATTATACGATTGGTCAGCGCCGCGGACTTGGAATCGGCGGTGACGGCAAGTCAAACGAGCCGTGGTTCGTCGTCGGAAAGGATTTGAAAACGAACACTCTTTATGTTGGCCAGGGATATCATAATGAACATCTTTATGCAACAAGTCTTGATGCGACGAGACTGAGCTTTGTGGCTCCGATTGAAGAACGCGGACAAAGTTTTCACTGCACCGCAAAATTCAGATATCGCCAGAAAGATTCCGGCGTTACCGTGAATTTCAACGATGAAAGAAACAAGGTTGAAGTAGTCTTTGACGACCCGGTCAGGGCAATAACTCCAGGACAGGAAATTGTTTTTTATGACGGTGAGGAATGCCTTGGAAGCGGAACAATCGATTACGCTTATCAAAACGGGCGCCTTTTGCAATACGTGTAGTCGAAGCATGCTGATTAAGCCGGGAAACTCCCGGCTTTTTTGCTTGCACGGCAGAAACACCGTTGTTCATTAATGGCGTAAAGTGTGAGATAATAGCTGTATAGCATACTATAATTGGAAAAGGGTGTCGGTTGATGACCAGATTATATTTTGTCCGCCATGGCAAAACTGAATGGAATCTTGAAGGAAGGTATCAGGGAGCACACGGTGATTCTCCATTGCTTGCTCAGAGCTATCTTGAGATCGGGTTGCTGGCTGAGTATTTGAATAACGTCAGGTTTGCCAAGGCTTATTGCAGTCCGATCAAGCGGGCGCGGATTACAGCACAAAAGCTTGTCTCTTTGTTGGAGTACCCCGTTAAGCTTGAATCTGACCGCGCATTTCAGGAATTTGATTTAGGCAAAATGGAAGGTATGAAATTCACTGAGGTTGCTGATCGGTTTCCGGAAGAACTTGATGCATTCAAACATCATCCTGATCGATACGACGGTGCTGAAATCAACGGTGAAAGCTATCAGGACGTGATTGAACGAATGACTCCCAAAATAAAGGCAATCTGTGAGCGGTATCCAAGGGAAAATATCCTGATTGTAAGTCACGGGGCGGCTTTATGTGCTGAAATAAGACATTTGATGGGAGTGCCGCTTTCAAAAATCAGAGATAAGGGCGGTCTTGCGAATACGAGCACCTCAATCCTTGAAACGACCGATAATGGTCAGACATTCAAATGCATCGAATGGAATAAGAATGATTATTTGAAACGCAACATTGATCCAACTGATGTTGTCTAAGGCGGTGATTTTTTGGACAAGAAAAAAAATAAGCGAAAGCAATTGGAAGAAGAGACCAAGGAAAAGATTGAGGAATTAATCGGAAAAGTTGATGAAAATCCCTATGATCCACAAAGCTATTATGCTTTGGGATGCTATCTGACCGAACTGCAAAGTTTTGAACAGGCAGAAGAACTGTTCAAGAGAGCGCTGAACGTCTTTGAAGGACAGGCAGACAAGCAGGCGCTGCTTCATTACGGCTTGGGCAACGTTTTTTATGCGACGGGATTATTTAAAGAAGCATCAGCTGAGTTTAAAATGCTTAACGGATCAAAATATGAGTCTGATGCAATGCTGATGATGGCACAGACTGAGCTTTCAAACGGAAACCATCAAAAGGCATTGGCATACGCCCTGACCGCATTTGAAAAGGGGAGCAATCAGACGAGGCTGGATGCCTGCATCGTTTTAGGGGATTCGTTTCTGGCACTTGGATGCTTTGATCAGGCATGCGAGTATTATGATCTGTATTTGAAGGACAGACCAAATGACAAGCACGCGGTTTTCATGCGCGGTGTTGTTGAAACAGGACTGGGAAAGGCTCCGGATGCTTATTTTGGCCGGGCAAGGCAACTTGACAGTGAATATTATTCCAAGATGATTGAACGTCTGGACGATATTTCAAAGGTTCTCAACAAAGGGAAACAGGGGGGAAAGGATGACCGAACACGTTAAGGGAAAAGCGGTGCATATCTTTTTTGAAGCACCAAACAGTTTCTACAAGGTTCTTTTGGTAAAAATTAAGGAATCAAGTTTTAAATGGGATGAAAAGCAAATAACAGTAGTTGGTAATTTTGCTGACATCATTGAAGGAAACGAGTATTCTTTTGAAGGACGTTTAACCAAACATGCACGTTACGGAATGCAGTTTCAGGCGCAGAATTACAAATCTGAAACGCTTGCGACGACTGACGGCGTGGTTTCATACCTGTCATCTGATATTTTTCCCGGAATCGGCAGGAAGACGGCTGAACATATTGTGGACGTTTTGGGAAAAAATGCAATCAACGTGCTTCTTTCAGACGAGGACAAGGTCGAAACGCTTGGGTTGAGCGAACGTCAAAAAGGCGTTCTGATGCAGGGAATAATTGAAAATAACGGGACCGAGCAAACGATAATCGAACTCAACAATCTGGGATTTTCAAGCCGGATTACCGAAGAAATCTTTTCGCGTTATCAGGAAAAATCATTGGAAGTCATTCATGAAGATCCTTACAGTTTGGCAACCGAGATTCGCGGACTGGGATTTAATCGCATCGACCAGATTGCACAGGAAATGGGGATTGCATTTGATGATCAAAAGCGCATCCTTGGTGCCGTTTTAACTTCCTTGTATGAAGAATGCTATTCAAATGGCAACACTTATGTCAATGACAAGATTTTGCTCGAAAAATCCCTGCAGCTTTTGGAAGGAGCACGTTCTGAAAAGATTGATCCCGAAAAAGCGGCTGATGCGATTATTGAAGCAGGGAAGAAGCGCAAAATCGTAATCGAAGGCAGGAGAATATATCCGAAATCCCTTTACAATTCTGAACAGGAGATTGCTTATGATCTTTATCGTTTGATGAATAATCGTGATGAGCCGATTGAATATGACGAAGATGAAATTGACCGCTGTCTTGAAGACGTCCAGGCTGAATTCAGCATTACCTATGGTCAAGATCAGCGTCAGGCAATCAAAGATGCCATTAAGTCACCGGTTTTCCTGTTGACTGGCGGCCCGGGTACGGGAAAGACAACGATACTTCGCGGAATTACCGAAGTTTATATGAAACTCAATGAAATTGATCGGGAAGACGCAAAAGGAATAAAGCTGGCTGCTCCGACGGGACGGGCTGCACAAAAAATGGCCAATGCGACCGAGATGGACGCTTCAACGATTCACCATCTGCTCGGAATTACAGGAGGCAATGAAGTTTCTGCAAATGATTTAGATTATTTGAATGGGACGCTGCTGATTATTGACGAGTCATCAATGGTCGATACGGAATTGATGCATATGCTTCTTTCCTGCGTCCCTGACAGCATGCAGGTCATCTTTTGCGGTGATAAAAATCAGCTTCCGTCGGTCGGACCTGGCCGAGTTTTTGCTGATATGCTTGAAAGCCTGCAGATTCCGTCAAAGGAATTGACGCATATTTACCGTCAAGGCGACGGTTCTTCAATCGTTAAGCTGTCTCGCAGCATCGTAAATGGTGAAGTTCCTTCTGACCTTTTAGAAAAAACCGGGGATCGTTCTTTTATAAAATGCAGTGGCGAGCAGGTTTGCAGCGTGACGGAGAGAATCGTGCAGATTGTCTTGAAGAAGGGACAAATTGCGGATGATATTCAGGTTCTGGCACCGATGTACATGGGCCCCGCCGGAATCAATCAATTGAACCGCACGCTTGCTCCGTTGATGAATCCAACGAGACTGAATGCCAAGAGCGTAGAGTCTGGGGAAAATGAATTTCATATCGGTGACCGTGTTTTGCAATTGCAAAATAATACTGAAAAGAATATCTTTAATGGTGATATCGGCAAGATCATTGCAATCAATGCGCCGCAAAAAGGTCGCGGGACGACAATGACGGTCAGATTTGAAGGACGTGAAGTCGAGCTTGAGCAAGCTGACTTTCTAAATTTGACTTTGGCCTACTGCATGTCGATTCACAAATCTCAAGGCAGCGAATTTCCAATCGTGATTTTGCCAATGGTCAGACAATATTCGCGGATGTATGCGAGAAACCTGCTTTATACGGCCTTGACGCGTGCCAAGCTCAAATTAATGCTGATTGGCGAGCCGAGTGCTTATGCCAATTGTATTCGTGCTGAATCCTTGAATCGTGAGACGACGCTGAGACAACAGATTATTTTTCAATTTACCGGCGAAAAGGATGAAATGAAGTCTCAAGTCAAGTCTGTTCAGCTTGAATCCAAAAATGGTTCTGATGATGCTGAGTCTAGTCGGGGCAGTGTTCAAAAGACGATTTTGACTTTTGACAATATTGAGAAAATTGATCCATTGATTGGGATGGAAGGGATTAATCCTTATCAGTTCATGTAAAAATAGCTTTATTTCATTTGAATGACAGCGAAACCTCTAATAACGATAAATATTTTTTTGGATAATCCGCAGACGGTCGGGAATTAAATCTTCGAGGAATTTGTCTTCGAAGGT